>NZ_JBSFUU010000012.1:0-96984 GCF_053591955.1 Streptomyces sp. NPDC002845
TTGCCGACCAGGGTCATGGCGAGGTCGAGGCGGCGTTTCATGCCGCCGGAGTAGGTGGAGGCGGGCTTCTTCGCGGCCTCGGTGAGGTCGAAGCGTTCCAGCAGTTCGGCGGCGGTACGGCGGCCCTCGTTGCGGGAGAGGTGGTGCAGGTCCGCCATGAGGAGCATGTTCTCCTCGCCGGTGATCAGGCCGTCGACGGCGGAGAACTGCCCGGTGACGCCGATCGCGGCCCGCACGGCCTGCGGGTCGGCGGCGAGGTCGTGGCCGCCGACGTGCAGGTCGCCGGCGTCGGCGGTGATGAGGGTGGAGAGGATCTTGACGGCGGTGGTCTTGCCGGCGCCGTTCGGGCCGAGCAGGGAGAAGATCGTTCCTTCGGGGACGGCCAGGTCGACGCCGTCGAGCACGACCTTGTCGCCGTAGGACTTGCGCAGCCCGTTCGCCGCGATGGCCAAGTCGGTCATGAGGGGTGCTCCTTCAGAGGCTGCGGGCTTCAGAGGCTGCGGGCGGTGATGTCGCCGTAGGCGGTGGTCGCGTGGATGTTCAGGCCGGCGGCGGCACCTTCGGTGTTCTGGAGCGCGTTGTGGACGCGGCCGTAGCTGGTGCCGGCGTCCAAGGAGGCGGAGACTCCGCGGGCGGCGCCGACCGAGATCTCGCCCTGCCCGGTGCGGAGCACGACCGTGCCGCGCACGGCCTCGGTGATCCGGATGTCGCCCCTTGCGGTGCTGATCTCCGCGGGGCCGCCCAGCCGGCCGACCTCGACGTCGCCGTCGATCGCGGTGAGGCGGACGCTCGCGGCCTCGTCGATCTTGATCTGGCGGTACGCGCCTTCGAAGGCGACGTCGCCGAGGCGTCCGACGCCGCGGAGCTCGGTGCTGGCCGCTTTCGCCTCGATGCGGGAGCCGGCGGGCAGCTGGACCGTCACCTCGATGGATCCGGAGGGGCCGATGATCCGGTTCTTCGCCGCCGGGACCTCGATCCGCAGGACGCCGTCGCCGTACGCGACCTCGGTCTGCTCCGCCGCCTTCACGTCGCGGCCCTTCGAGGCGTCCGCGGGCAGGACCTCGACCGTGGTGTCGGTCCGGTCGGCGGCGATGAACTGGACGCGTCCCGCGGGGATGTCGAGGACGGCGGAGATCGGGGCGGGGGTGTCGAACTTCTGCATCGTGCTCTCCTTCGGCTCGTTGTTTCGAACGATGGAAAAGCTACGTTGCATTCAAAGATCCGGCAACAAGTTCGTTGCGAAGAATCGGTATCAGTGCAGGTAAAGGCAATGAAATTGTTGCAATGGTCTTAAATTTAATGCAACGGCGCCCCTCTGTACGTTGCAATGGGTCAGAGGTGAACGCTATGCTGGAGGCGCCACGGAGCACCAAGGACCACGAAGGAGATCGCGATGCCGGGAGGCAGGCTCACCCAGCAGGAACGCCAGCAGATCGCGCTGGGGCTGGCCGACAGCCTCCCCTACGCCGAGATCGCCCGACGCCTCGACCGTCCGACCTCGACGATCACGCGTGAGGTGATGCGGAACGGCGGCCCCACCGCCTACCGCGCCGACCTGGCCCACCGCGCCACCGAACGCCGCGCCCACCGGCGCAGGGCCGCCCCCTCCCGAGGGGCGGGGTCAGACCCCCAGCCGCACGGACGCGACGCCGAGGCCGTGGCCGAGTACGAGGAGACGTTCACCACCGTCCTCATGCAACAGGGCCTGCCCAAGATGATGGCCCGGGTGCTGACCTGCCTCTTCACCACGGACGCGGGCAGCCTCACCGCGTCCGAACTCGCCCGGCGCCTCCAGGTCAGCCCGGCGTCCGTCTCCAAAGCGATCGCGTTCCTCGAAAGTCAGAGCCTCGTCCGCCGGGAGCGCGACGAAGGCCGCCGCGAGCGCTACTACGCCGACGACGACGTCTGGTACCAGTCGATGATGGCCAGCGCCCGGTCCACCGCCCAGCTCGTCGAGATCACACGGCAGGGCGTCGGCATCCTCGGCCCCGATACCCCGGCCGCCACCCGCCTGGAGAACATCGCCCGCTTCCTCGACTTCGTCAGCGAGAGCCTCGCCCGCGCCGCGGAGCAGGCCCGCGAGGTCCTCCACACGAAAGCCGAAACGCCCTCAGGCGGCGCCGCCAAGCCAAGTTCGGATCCCGGATAGACAGCCGTCTTGATGGTCGCGGCCAGTGGTGCCCGCGCCGGATCAGCCGCGGCGGGCGGTGCCGCGGGTGCTCACGCGGTCGGTCACGGGCAGTGACGGGCGGTGACCGTGACGGTCACGTCCCCATGACCCGCATGACCCGGGCGAGCCGAACGGCGGCGGCCCGGCGTGACGAGGAAGCGTCGCCCTCGTACTCCCGAACAGCCGCAGGGGCCTGCGGCTGAGGCCGGTCGGCCGTCGGGCTGCTGTGGAGGGCCTGCTCCGCCGTCATGAGCGCGGTCGCCGTCATGGGCGGGCCGGTGCTCGCGGCGGCCATCAGGCGGGCGGCCGAGGGGGCGTCGGTCTCCGGGGGGACCACCAGGAGGTCCCAGCGGCCCGCTGTGGAGGACAGCAGGAGGATCTTGTGCGGATCGAACTCCAGGGTGAACCAACCGACCTTCACCATATGGCCGTTGACGAAGATCTTGGGCGGGATGATCGGCCAGTAGCGGGGGTTGACGGCGATGCGGGTGATCCGTCCCCACAACGGGTCCAGCACGTCTGCCAGAGCGGAGAGTTCGCTCGTCAGGTCACGTGAACGGGGCCACCAGGCGCCGTCCAGTTCGTCAGGTGCTCCGGAGGATTTCAGCGCGAGGCGGGCGGTCGGGGCCCTGAAGGGAACGGAGGGCAGGGCCGGCACGGCCCGTAGCGGGGGACGGTCGGGGGTCGCGGACATCGCGCGAACCTGTCTCCGGACTCCTGCGCGTGGGCAGTTGCCCGATGTCGTCGCTCACCGGGAACGACACCGGCATCGGGGCCGGTGTGCGGAATGCTCCCGATGAGTTCACGCTACTCCCCGAAGAGGCCGAACGGACCGCTCCGGGACGTCGGCTCACTTTCGCCGGAGGTCGTTCTCCTCGGCGCGGCTGGTCTCCAGCCAGGACCGGGCCGGTTCCGCCGTGCGGGTGGTGTCCACGGTGAGCTGGAGGCGGGTCCCTCCCTCGATGCCCGCCGGATAGCTGCGCTGCTCGGTGGCGGCGAAGCAATGACGGAGCACCTCCGCGACCCGACGGGCGACCTCGGGGGAGGCGGCGACGATGCGCACCTCGGCGTGCCCGTCCGAGGCTGTTTCCGCTGGCTGCATGGCGACCTCGTTGTTCGGCATGACGCTGGCCGGATCTTTCACTCTACTCCGGCGTGCCCCACGGCCCCCGCGTGTGACCGGCGGGTTTCCCGGCTGCCGGGGAGCATTGGAGTAGGGCGTACGGGAGTACCGTGGAGCGAGGAAGCCACTCTGTTTCCGTTTCCTCTTCGCTTCCTCATTCCTTGCGGACAGGCGAGTGCGATGCCCGAATCCGACTTCCCACGCGTGACCAGGCTCCTGCCGAACGCCGTTCACCAGGCCGTCAAGCCCGGGACGGCTGTCGTACGGCTGCAGACGGCACACGACCGGCAAGGAGTGCTCGACGGAGCGTGGTGGCCCCGTTCCCGCGACATCGCCGCCGAGCTTCCCGCCCTGGTCACCGCACTGACCGAGTACCTCGGGCCGGTCACCCGCGTCGGCCTGGACGCCGGAGCCTGGGAGGAACTGCCGACGCGACTGGTCATCGAGGACCGCGTCGTCCACATCGACTCCTTCCCGGTCGGCGACGACACCGTGCTCATCACCCGAGGCGATCAGGACCTCTTCTCCCTCCTCGTGGTCCCGCCGCACGCGACGCCCGACGCGGCCCGCGCCGCGATGGCCGAAGCGGTCCGCGTCGACAACGTCACGCATGCCGAACAGATCCTCATCGACACGGGCACGGGTACCGGCACGGGCCAGGCCGGGCCGCAGTAGCTGGAGGAACGTCTAGAGGAAGCTGACGTTCTGGGCGAGGGCGAGGCGGCTGGAGTAGTTGATGGTGTTGGTGGCCGGGCGCATATAGGCGCGCCAGGCGTCGGAGCCGGACTCGCGGCCGCCGCCGGTCTCCTTCTCACCGCCGAAGGCGCCGCCGATCTCCGCTCCGGAGGTGCCGATGTTGACGTTGGCGATGCCGCAGTCGGAGCCCTCGGAGGAGAGGAAGAGCTCGGCCTCCTGCTGGTCGCGGGTGAAGATGCTGGAGGACAGGCCCTGCGGAACGTCGTTGTGCAGCGCGATGGCCTCCTCGAACGTGTCGTAGGTCAGGACGTAGAGGATGGGGGCGAAGGTCTCCTCCCGGACGATGTCCGTCTGTTCGTCTACGCGGACGATGACCGGTTCGGCGTAGGCGGCCCGGGGTGCGGTGTCGGCCAGGCGGCGGCCGCCGCCCGCGAGGACCTTGCCGCCCTGCGCCTGCGCGCGGGCGACGGAGTCCCGCATCGTGTCGAGGGCGGCGGTGGTGATCAGCGGACCGACCAGGGTGTTCTCGTCGAACGGGTCGCCGATGGGGAGCTTGGCGTACGCGGCCGTCAGGCGTGCGACGAGCGTGTCGGCGATGTCGCGGTGGACGATCAGGCGACGCAGGGTGGTGCAGCGCTGCCCCGCCGTCCCGGCGGCGGCGAAGACGATGCCCTGGACGGCGAGGTCGAGGTCGGCGGAGGGGGTGACGACGGCGGCGTTGTTGCCGCCGAGCTCCAGCAGGCTGCGCCCGAAGCGGGCGGCGACGCGGGGGCCGACCTCGCGGCCCATGCGGGTGGAGCCGGTGGCGCTGACGAGGGCGACGCGCGGATCGTCGACGAGCTGCTCGCCGATGGTGCGGTCGCCGAGGAGGAGGCGGTGTACGTCACGGGGGGCGCCGACCTCCTCGGCCGCCCGGTCCAGGAGCCGGTCGCAGGCCAGCGAGATCAGCGGGGTGAGTTCCGAGGGCTTCCAGACCACCGTGTCGCCGCAGGCCAGGGCCACGGCGGTGTTCCACGACCAGACGGCGGCGGGGAAGTTGAAGGCGGAGATGACGCCGACGACGCCGAGCGGGTGCCAGGTCTCGGCGAGACGGTGGCCGGGGCGCTCGGAGGCGATCGTGCGGCCGTAGAGCTGACGGGACAGGCCGACCGCGAAGTCGCAGATGTCGATCATCTCCTGGACCTCGCCGAGCGCCTCCGAGCGGATCTTGCCCGCTTCGATGGTGATGAGGTCGGCCAGGTCGCCCTTGTGCTCGCGCAGCAACTCGCCCAGGCGCCGGACGAGTTCGCCGCGCCGGGGCGCCGGGGTGGTGCGCCAGGTGAGGAACGCCTCGCGGGTCGCGGCGACGGCCTCCTCGGTCTCGGCGGCGGTCGCGGCGGTCAGGCCGAAGAGGTTCTCCCCGGTGATGGGCGTACGGGCCTGGAAGTCGGCGCCCTCCGGGACGGTCACGCCGACGCGCTCCAGGCTCGCGAGGGCGCGGGCACGCAGGTCGTCGGTGGTGGGCAAGGTGGTGGGCAGGGTGGTGCTGGTGGTCATGGTGCTCCCTTGAGGGTGGTGGAGGTGAGAGGGGGGCGGATCGGCGGGGTCAGCCGAGCGCGCCGTCGAGTCGCAGCTCCCGGGCGACCTGGGCGAGGGAGTGGTTCTGCTGCCGCTCGTACAGGGCGTACGGGTCGAGGACCTCGCGTTCGATGGCGCCGGAGAGCCATTCGCTGTCGTAGGCGGTGCCCTGCTGGTCGTTGTCCCGGGAACCCGCGTCGCTGAGGTTGGACTGGAAGATGCCGGCGGCGGAGCGGGGCAGGAAGTCCTCGTAGACGATGGGCTCGGCCCGTACCCAGCCCTGCGCCAGCAGGTCGTCGAGGGTCGCGGGCGGGTGGCTGCCGTCCTGCGGCCGGTCGGGTGCGACGCGGTAGGTGAAGTACGCCAGGCCCTGGGCGGCGAGGTCGCGCTCGGTGCCGGGGACGTGCTCCGTCCACAGGGTGTGTGCGAGTTCGGAGCGGTCCGCTCCGGGGTGGTCGGCCACCTGCTGGTCTACGAGGGTGAGCAGGTGGTCGTAGAGGGCCCGGCCCTCGCGGGTGACGGCGATGCCCCGGGCTTCGACCTCGCCGAACCGCACGCGCAGGGCGCCGCTGGTCACGCCGCCGTCCGGGGTGCGCAGGGCGCGGGGCTCGGCCAGCGCGCGGAAGGAGGTCTGGCGCAGCAGCAGATCGGGGCCCTGCCACCTGGGAGGTCCCTGAATGGTGTCGATCATCTCGATGCCGCGCTCGGTCATACGCCGGTAGAGCTCGTCGATGTCCAGGACGCGCGGGGTGAGGTGGTTGATGTGGGTGCTGCGTACGCCGCCGATGTCCGCGGCGACGGCGGAGACCTTCTCCAGGGTCTCGTACCAGGCCCTGTCGATCGGTTCCGTCGACAACTCGAAGGCAGCGACGGCGAGTTGGAGGAACCGTTCGGCGTCTTCCCCGGGCAGTTCGCGCTCGGCCTCCGCCCGGTCGGCCAGGGCGAGCAGCTCCGGCGGGAACAGCTCGCGGGCGGCGAGGAACGTCTCCAGGCGGGAGCGCAGTTCGGCGTCGAAGAACCGTGGGTCGGCGGGGGTGAGCATGGACGTGAAGACGCGGAAGGGGTTGCGGGCCAGTTCCTCGCCGTCGACGGGGCGGAACGCGGTCGATACGACGGGCACCGCGCTGGAGGCGGCTTCGCGCAGGTCGTAGAAGCCGACCGGGTGCATGCCCAGGGCCCCGAAGACGCGGGCCACCTGCCGCAGTTCGGCGGGGGTGCCGACACGGATGGCGCCGTGCCGTTCCGCGGTCACCCGGCTGATGGATCCGAGGCGTTCGGCGTCGGCACCCTGGGCGCGCAGCACGTCCTCGTTCACTTCGCGCGAGACGTCCACGAGTGTCGTGTAGGCGGGGACCTCTCGCCCGTACATGTCCGAGAGTCGGGCGGCGAAGGCGGCGCGCAGTTGCCACTGGCTGATCATGGAAGGGTCTCCCTTGCGTACGAGGGCTTACACCACGTGGGCTTCGGGGCGGATCTCGGCTCCCGTCCGGAAGCGGTCGGCGCTGAGCGGGGAGATGTCGACGAACGGTTCGCGGTCCAGGCAGAGGTCGCGCAGGATCTCGCCGACCGCCGGGCCCTGCAGGAAGCCGTGGCCGGAGAACCCGGTGGCGTACAGGAAGTTGGGCAGCTCGCCGGAGCGTCCGATCAGCGCGTTGTGGTCCGGGGTGACCTCGTACAGGCCCGCCCAGCCGTCGGCGATCTCCATGCCCGCCAGCTCGGGGGCCCGGTCCCGTACGACGTCCCGGAAGAGCTCCAGCCACTCCGGGGTCCAGGTGGTGTCGAAGCCGTCCGGCTGGCCGGGGTCGGCGAGGCCGAACAGCAGGCCGTCGTCGCTGTTGTGGAAGTAGGCCGACGACGAGAAGTCGATGGTGAAGGGGATACGGGGCACCGGGGACGTGAGCGGCCGGGTGAAGGCGAGCTGGCGGCGTACCGGCCGCACCGGCAGGTCGACGCCGACCATCTCGCCGATCTGCCCGGACCAGGCGCCCGCCGTACAGACGACGGTGGAGCAGGCGATGCGGCCGCGGTCGGTGTGGACCGCCGTGACCCGGTCGCCGACGGTGTCGATGCCGGTCACACTCGTGTGCGTGGCGAAGGTGACGCCGGTACGGGCGGCGGCGTCGGCGTAACCCTGGACGACCAGGGCGGGGCGGGCGTGGCCGTCGGTGGGGGAGTAGACGGCGGCCACGAGTCCGTCGGTGCTGATGTACGGGCACAGTCGGCGTGCCTCGTCCGGGCCGATCATGCGGCTGGGGACGCCCAGGCCGTTCTGGATGCCGACACTCGCCTCGAAGTCCGCGGCCTGCCGGTCGGTGGTGAGCAGGAAGAGGTAGCCGACGCTGTCGAGGCGGATGTCGGCGCCGGGGCGCTGCGGGAAGTCCTGGAAGGCGCGCAGGCTGCGGCTGCCCAGCTCGATGTTGAGCGGATCGGAGAACTGGGCGCGCACCCCGCCGATCGGTTTGCCCGAGCTGCCACCGCACAGCTCGCCGCGCTCGACCACGACGACGTTGTTCACCCCCGCTTCGGCGAGGTGGAACGCGGTGCTGGCACCCATCACGCCACCGCCGATGATCACGACGTCGGCGGTTGGGGGGACGGTGCGGAAGGTGGAGGAGGGGGAGGAGTTGGACAAGGGACCGTCCTTCCAGAGGCCGACGCCCGGGCCGGAGGAGCCGAGGGGCATCCGGTCGGGGCGTGGCTTGGGCCGTCAGTGAGTTGTCCGTCGAGTCGTCCGTCGATGAGGGGATGAAGACGCTGATCAGCTAGCTGTCCGTCATCGTGACGCAACCCAACCGTTGACGTCCATGAACAGTTTCTGCGTCTGATCTATTACGTTCTCTATATGGACTGGACGAGTTCCCAGCTGCGCTCCCTGGTCGAGCTGACCCGGCGCGGAACCATCACCGCGGTGGCGCAGGCCCTCGGGTACACCCCCGGCGGGGTCTCCCAGCAGATCGCCGCGCTGGAGAAGGCCACCGGCATGGAACTGCTGCGGCGGGTGGGGCGGCGGGTGGAGCTGACCGACGCCGGAAGGACGCTGGCCCGGCACGCCGAGCGCATCCTGTCCACCGAGGCGGAGGCCGTCGAGGCACTGGAGCGCAGCCGGGGCGAGGTCTCCGGCGTACTGCGGGTCGGCCTGTTCGCCACGGCCGCCGCCGAGATCCTGCCGCCGGCCCTGCGGCACGTGCGCGAGGCCCATCCCGGGCTGGACGTGCACAGCCGTGACATGGACGTGGACGAGGTGTACGACGCCGTCGCCTCCGGGGGCGTGGACCTGGCGCTCGGCCTGGACTACCCGGACGTACCCATCCCGCGCGATCCGGCGCTCCGGGTGACGCGGCTCTACCGGGAGCGGTTCTCCCTCGCGGTGCCCGCCGGGTCGATGGACGGCCGTGCCGAGGTCGCCCTGGCCGACACGCGGGACCTGCGGTGGATCCTTCCGTCGGCCGACAGCTACTACGGCCGCGCGGTGCGCACCGCCTGCCGACGGGCGGGTGTCGAGCCGGACGTACGGCACGAGGTGACGGACACCGCGGCCACTCTGGCGCTGGTCGAGGCGGGAGTCGGGGTGAGCGTCGTGACGGATCTGATGCTCAGGCTCCGTGCCTCGCGTTTCGACGTGGTGCGGCTGCGCGAGACGATCGAGCGGCACATCGTCGTGGTGTTCCGCTCCTCCGCGGAACGGCGGCCCACGGTGGCGGCGCTGGTCGGTGTGCTGCGGGCGGTGGCCGATACGCGGCGAGACGCCTGAGCGCCCCGCTGGAAGTCCAGTGCATCACCTGCGGGTTCGTCGTGGGCTGGTCGCGCCCCGCGGCGGAGCCGCATATGTACACAGCCCCGCGCCCCTTTGGGGCGCTGCCGAACCGCACTGGACTTCGCTGGACCTGCTCAGAGCCCTGGGTGCGCTGTCCGGCGGGTCATGACCCCGCTCACCAGCAGCTGCCGGCCGCCGCGTCCCGAGGTCGGCGTGATCCGTCGGACAGACCCTCGGCGTAGAGCCCGGCCGCGCACGTCGGCTCGGTCACGTCGGCCCGGCCGCGTGGCTCGGTCTCGGTCACGTCGGATCGGTGGCCGGGTGCAGGAACGGGTCGTCCGTGGGTACCGCCCGCCGCAGGGAGTCGAGCATGGTGGCCAGCAGCGGGTTGCTGTTCTCGCGGCGGTGGAGGGCCAGCACGGTGCGGTGTGCGGAGCGCTGGGTGAGCCGGGTGGCCTCGATGGTGTCGCTCGGCGCGTGGCCGAGTGCCGGTACCGCCGCCACTCCCAGCCCCGCGGACACCAGTCCCCGTACGACGTCGTAGTTGTTGCTGCGGAAGGCCACCGCGGCCTCGAACCCGGCCGCCGCGCACAGCCGGACGAGCGACTCGGCGCCCGCGGTGCCCTCGCGGCTGGTGATCCAGCGGGCGCGGGAGAGGCGGGGGAGGTGCGCGCTCAGGCCGCTGTCGCGGGCGCGGAGCAGCACGAGGTCTTCGCGCAGCAACGGGTGGTGGGCCAGACCGTCGGGCCATTGGCGGGGGCTGAGCCCGTACTCGTACACCAGGGCGACGTCCAGGTCGCCGTTGCCGAGCGCGGCGACCAGTTCCTCGGGTTCGCCCTCCGCCAGCTCGATCCGGGCACGGGGACGGCTTTCGGTGAACGCCGACAGGGCGGACGGCACGAGCCTGACGCCGGCCGTGGGGAAGCTGCCCAGCCTCAGCCGGCCGGTGACGCCGGTGGCCAGCTCCTGGACGTGATGGTCCAGGTTGTCCAGGGCGGCCAGCACGGGGGCGCCGAGGTCGACCAGGCGGTGGGCCGCGGCCGTGGGGCGGATTCCGTGTGCCTCCCGCTCGAAGAGGACCAGGCCGGTTTCCTTCTCCAGGGCCGAGATCTGCTGGGAGATCGCGGACGCGGTGTAGCCGAGATCGCGGGCGGCGATCGCGAACGAGCCGCTGCGGACGACTGCCTTCAGCGTGAGCAGGTGCAGGGGCTTCAGCAACACGGACTCCTGGAGTGCGCAGGGATTCCAGATTCCAGATCCAGTCAGGCAGCCAGCAGCCTAAGCATTCCTTGCTCTCAAGCGTCAATTCTTTCGCTCTGCTGGCCCTTGTGGGTGCGTCGCCCGGCCCACATCGTGGGGTGGACCGGGTCGAACGTGGCCGTGAGCCAGAAGGAGCGAGCACCGTGACCACGACAGTGCGGGACCTCGGCGGCCTCGATGCGGCAGCCGTGGCCGATGCCCTCGGCCGAGCGGACTGCGGCGAGGTCGCCGGTGACGCCGGCCGCCGGGCGCAGTACTCGGCCGACGCCTCCAACTACCGGCGGATTCCGCTCGCCGTGGTCTTCCCGCGTGAGCGGCGGCACGTCCTCAACGCCCTCGCCGTGTGCCGCCGCCTGGGCGTGCCGGTCACCTCGCGCGGAGCCGGCACCAGTACCTCCGGCCAGGCGGTCGGGCCGGGTGTGGTGCTCGACTTCTCCCGCTGCTTCAACCGGCTGCTCGCGCTGGACCCGGGGGCACGGACGGCCACGGTGCAGCCGGGCATCGTGCTGGACGACCTGCAACGGGCCGCCTCCGGGCACGGCCTGCTGTTCGGCGCCGACCCGTCCACCCACAGCCGTTGCACGCTCGGCGGCATGATCGGCAACAACGCCTGCGGGACCCATTCCCTGGCCTGGGGGCGGACCGCCGACAACGTCCTGGAACTCGAAGTGGTCACCTACCGGGGCACGGTGGTCCGCCTCGGCGAGATGACGCAGCAGGAGATCGACGCGGCCATCGCCGCCGGTGACGACCGCGGACAGCTGATCGCCGCCCTGTACCGGCTCGCCCGGAACAACCTGGGCGTGCTGCGTACGAAGCTGGGCCGGTTCCCTCGCCAGGTGTCGGGCTACGCCCTGGAACACCTCCTGCCCGAGCACCGTTTCAACCTCGCCCGCGCCCTGGTCGGCAGCGAGGGCACGCTCGCCGTCGTCCTCTCGGCGACCGTCCGCCTCATCGCCCCGCCCCCCGCCCGCGCCCTGGTCGTCCTCGGCTTCCAGGACGCCCGCGCCGCCGCCGAGGCCGTGCCCGCCCTGCTGAAGCACCGGCTGCTGGCGCTGGAGGGACTCGACCAGGCGCTGACCGACATCGTCACCCGCCCCGAGACACGCGCCGCGATCGACACCCTGCCCTCCGCCCAGGCCTGGCTCTTCGCCGAACTCGGCGACACCGACGACGAGTTGCCCGTACGGGCCGCGCGACTCGCCGAAACCGCCGGGCAGGCGACGGGCTTCACCGGCAGCGAGATCGTCACCGACCCCACGCGCGCCCGGCGGCTGTGGCGTATCCGCGAGGACGGAGCGGGCCTGGCCACCCGCCTGCCCGACGGTTCCGAGGCCTGGCCAGGCTGGGAGGACGCGGCCGTTCCGCCCGACCGACTGGGCGCCTACCTCGGCGAGTTCACCGAGCTGCTCAAGCGGCACGAGCTGCAGGGCGCGGTCTACGGGCACTTCGGCGAAGGCTGCCTGCACGTCCGTATCGACTTCGACTTCACCACCGAGCGGGGCACCGCCGTCTTCCGCGCCTTCGTCACCGAAGCGGCGCGGCTGATCGCCGCCCACGGCGGCTCCCTGTCCGGCGAACACGGCGACGGCCAGGCCCGCTCCGAACTGCTGCCGCTCATGTACGGGCCCGAAGTCATCGCCCTGTTCGAGGAGTTCAAGGAGATCTGGGACCCCGACAACGGCCTGAACCCCGGCATGATCGTGCGCCCGCTGCCCGTCGACGGCAACCTGCGCGTCAGCCCGCACCGTACGCCTCTGCCTCTCACCACCGTCTTCCCCTTCCACGCCGACGACGGTGACTTCGCCAAGGCCACCCGCCGCTGCGTCGGCGTCGGCAAGTGCCGTACCGCGAGCCACCGCGGGGATGTCATGTGCCCCAGCTACCGGGTCACCCTCGACGAGAAGGACTCCACCCGGGGCCGGGCCCGCCTGCTGTACGAGATGACCCAGGGCGAGGTGATCACCGACGGCTGGCGGTCGGCCGAGGTCCGCGACGCCCTCGACCTGTGCCTGTCCTGCAAGGGGTGCAGCGCCGACTGCCCGGTCGGGGTGGACATGGCCACGTACAAGTCGGAGTTCCTGCACCACCACTACAAGGGCCGCGTCCGGCCCGCCTCGCACTACACCATGGGCTGGCTGCCGCTGCTGTCCCGCCTGGCCGCCCGGATGCCGCGAACGGTCAACGCCCTCACCGCCTCCCGGCTGGCACCCCTCGTCAAGCGGCTCGGAGGCATCGCCGACCGGCGCGAGATTCCCCGTTTCGCGGACGAGACCTTCCTGACCTGGTTCCGCCGCCGCACCGCACCGCCGGGCGACGGCGGACGCGGCCCGGTGATGCTCTGGGTCGACTCCTTCAACAACCACTTCACCCCCGAGGTCCTCCGGGCCGGGGTCGCCGTACTGGAGAACGCCGGCTTCCGCGTCCAGGTCCCGGACGGCACCCAGTGCTGCGGACTGACCTGGATCACCACCGGGCAACTCGGCGTCGCCCGGCGCGTCGCGCGGCGCACCGTCTCCGCCCTGACTCCCGCGATCGAGGCCGGCATCCCGGTCGTCGGCCTGGAACCCAGCTGCACGGCGGCGCTCAGGACCGACCTGCCCGAACTTCTCGACGGCAACGGCAACGGTGACGGCGACGGCGGCGACCGTACCCGAGACCGAGCCCGCGCCCTCGCCGAAGCCACCGTCACCCTGGCCGAACTCCTCGTCCACCGGGCCCCCGACTGGCAGCCCCCGCCCATCGACGACGCCCACTCGATCAGCCAGACGCACTGCCACCAGCACGCGACCTCCGGCTTCGGCGCGGACAGCGCCCTGCTGCGCCGTATGGGCGTCGACAACACCACGCTCGATTCCGGATGCTGCGGCCTGGCGGGCAACTTCGGCTTCGAACGCGGCCACTACGACGTCTCCGTCGCCGCGGGCGAACAGGTCCTGCTCCCCGCCGTACGCTCCGCCGCCCCCGGCACGCACATCCTCGCCGACGGCTTCAGCTGCCGTACCCAGATCGCCCAGCAGACCGACCGCACCGGTACCCACCTCGCGCAACTCATCGCCCGCGCACTGCCCCCGGCCGACACCGCCATCGACCCCAAGGAGCACACTCGTGACTGACGCACTCTCCCTCGTCGACGACTGGGGCCCCGAGAAGATCGTCGTCGTCTCCCACCGCCGTACCGGCATGAAGGGCGTCCTGGTCATCGACAACACCGCCCGCGGGATCGGCAAGGGCGGCACCCGGATGAGCCCCACCGTGACCGTCGGCGAGGTGGCCCGCCTCGCCCGGGTCATGACGTGGAAGTGGGCAGGCGTGGACCTCTTCTACGGCGGCGCCAAGGCCGGCATCGTCGCCGACCCCGCCTCCCGGGACAAGGAGGCGGTGCTGCGCGCGTTCGCCAGGGCTCTGTCCAACGAGGTGCCCCGCGAGTACGTGATGGGGCTGGACATGGGGCTGACCGAGAGCGACGCCGCCATCATCCAGGACGAGTTGGGGGACCGAGGGGCCGCCGTCGGCACCCCCGAGCACCTCGGCGGCGTGGCGTACGACAAGCTCGGCGTCACCGGCTACGGAGTCGCCGAGGCGACCGACGCGGCCGCCCTGCGCCAGGGCCTGCCCATGGCCGGCGCCCGCGTCGCCATCCAGGGCTTCGGCGCCGTCGGCAGCGCTGCCGCCCGGCGCTTCGCGCAGCTCGGTGCCACCGTCGTGGCGGTCTCCACCGCGCACGGGGCCCTGCACGACCCCAGCGGCCTCGACGTCGACGGCCTGCTGGCCGCCCGCGAGGAGCACGGCGACCACTTCGTCACCTGCCACGGCCGGGGCACCGCCCTCGCCTCCGGCGCGGAACTCACTGTCGACTGCGACATCCTGCTGCCCGCGGCCCTGCAGGACGTCATCGACCGCGCCACCGCGCAGGAGATCAAGGCCGGGCTCGTCGTGGAGGGCGCCAACCTGCCGACCTCCCCCGAGGCCCAGACCGTCCTCGCCGAGCGGGGCGTCACGGTGCTCCCCGACTTCGTCGCCAACGCCGGAGGCGTCGTCGCCGCCGCCTTCGCGATGGACGCCCGCTACTCCGGATTCCGGCCCGACACCACCGCCATCTTCGAGACCATCTCGACCCGCCTGCGGACCAACACGGTCACCGTCCTCGACGAGGCCGACCGCCACGGCATCACCCCGCACACCGCCGGCCGCACCCTGGCCGAGCGGCGCGTCCGCACCGCGATGCGGAGCCGGGGCCGTATCCCTCGCGACCACGACTGACTCCGCAACACCGACTCCGCAACGCTGTGCCGACCGGGTCCGTACGACGCCGTCCTGGACGCTGATCGCCACAGCGCAGCTTGTCATGACCTGCCGCGCATACCGGTGTGAGCCGTTCCCGATCCGGATACTCGGGCGGCATGACCCGGACGAAGAGAAGGCATGGCGGGTGTGGCGGGTGTGGCGGGTACGTCGCGGCCGGTCAGGAGGACAAGCTCAAGAAGGACAAGCTCAAGAAGGACAAGCTGACCGACCGGGCCGCGGCGCTGACCTGCCACGGGGGCCTGGCGCTGTTCCCGGCCTTGCCGGCGCTCGTGCCGCTGCTGGGGACCGCCGGCCGGTCGGCGACGCAACGGGTGCTGGACATTGTCCAGAAGCCCGCCCCGGGCGCGGCGCAGGACGTCCTCCGCAACGCGGTGCGGCAACTTCGCTCCGGTGATCTGGATGGACGAGCAGGACCGCCGCCTTGCCCAGGAGGAACACCGGAGAGGTGAGCACCCATGACAGCAGACGGCTCCCACCGTAACGGCGTCGGAGCACAGGAACCGGTGGGCGACCTGGTGCAACGTGCCTCGCAGCAGTTGTCGCAGCTGGTGCGCGACGAGATGCGCCTGGCGCAGGCGGAGATGACCGAGAAGGGCAAGCGGTTCGGCAAGGGCGGCGGCCTGTTCGGCGGCGCCGGCCTGATGGGTGTCCTCACCCTGCAGGCACTGGTGGTCACCGTGATCGCCGCCCTGTCGCTCGGGATGCAGGTGTGGGTGGCGGCGCTGATCGTCACCGTCGTCCTGGGCGCCATCACCGCGCTGATGGCGGCTCTCGGCAAGCAGCAGATCGGCAGGGCGTCCCCGCCGGCGCCGCAGCGGACGATGGACAGCGTCAAGGCCGATATGGCCGAGATCAGGGAGAGGGCACAGCGATGACCCACGACAAGCCGCCCACGGGCGATGAGAACGCGCCCTCCCCGGAGGAACTGCGTGAGCGGATCGAGGCGACCCGTGAGGAACTCGGCGAGACCGTAGAGGCGCTCGCGGCGAAGACCGACGTGAAGACACGTGCCCAGGAGAAGACGACGGCCGTCAAGCAGCAGGTCGCCGAGAAGGCCACACAGGTCGGGGGCCGGCTGCGGGACCAGGCGACGCACGCGGCCCACGTGGTCCACGACAGGACCCCGGAGCCGGTGCGCACCAAGGCCACCGCGGCCACCGAGCAGGTCCGCGACAAGGCCGTGCACGCCGGAGAGCTGGCCAGGGAGAAGGCTCCGGAGCCGGTGCGCGAGAAGGCCGGCCAGGGCATGAGGGCGGCGCGGGCCAACCGCGTGCCGCTGTTCGCCGCGGCCGGTGCGCTCATCGCGCTGCTCGTCGTACGCCGTTCCCGGAGGCGTCGGCGTTGAAGGCCGCGCAGATCGCCTACAAGCCGGTCGGCCCGGCCCTGGGCGCCGCCGGCGGTGTGCTGCCGGCCGGCACCTGGCCCGGCTGACCCTCCCGTCGGCCGGAGCCTGCGTCACATCGGGCTGGTGCGGATGCCACGTGGGCTGGTGCAGATGGCACATCGGGCTGGTGGCGATGAGGACCGTGACGCCGCCGACGACCGCGAAGTACGAGCCCCGGCGGCGAGCAGTGCCCCTTCCTCTGCCCCGGAGGGCACCCGGCCCGTGTTCATTCGGTTTCATTCGGTGCCGCCCAGCGCGGTCATCGGGGTGATGCGGCTGGCGCGGCGGGCAGGCAGCAGGCCGGCGAGGGCGGTGAGGACCGCCAAGCCGGTGAAGACCACCAGGAGTTGTCCGCCGGGCAGCCGCAGGGGCGCTTCGGTGACGGCGATACGGACGAGCAGCCAGGCGTAGGGGATGCCGAGGGCCAGGCCGAGGACGCCGCCGAGGACTCCGTACAGGCCGGCTTCCAGGGTGACGGTCCGGCGCAGTGCGCCGCCGCCCAGTCCCAGCGCGCGCAGCAGCCCGAACTCGCGGGTGCGTTCGATCGCGGTCAGGCTCGTGGTCGCGGCGACGCCGACGACGGCGATGAGGACGGTCAGGGCGACGAGCGCGAGTGCGGTGGTGCCCATGAGCCGGATCGCGTCCTGGTTGCCGTCCCGGTTCTCCGCCAGGACGCTCACGTAGACGTCGTCGAGGTCGGAGACGTGTTCACGGATCGTGCCCTCCAGCGCTCGGTGCGCTTCGCCGCGGGCGGCGAGGCCCTCGGTGGCGGCGTCGGCGAGAACGCCGCTCGCGTTCGGGGAGGCGCCCATCCGGTCGAGATCGGCGGGTGCGACGAGTACGTCCGCGAAGAGCGGGCCCTGACCGGGCAGCGTGGCGGCGACGGTCAGCTGTATGTCGCCGCCACGGGACGGGAGGGTGAGGGTGTCGCCTGCCCGCACGTCGAGGCGGTCGGCCAGGCCGGACGCGATGACCGCGCTGCCCGGTCCCAGATCCTCCAGGGCGCCGGTGACGGTGTCGATGTGCTTGCCGGTGGGCAGGGCGTCCGGGTCCAGGTCCGATACGTCGAACTCCTTGCGGTCGACGGTGACCGGGAGGGTGCGGTAGCTGGTGACATGGGTGAGCTCGGGTGATGCGGCGATCTGCCGTACGACGGTGCCGTCCAGGCCTTTGGCGTCGGCCGAGACCTGGAAGTCGGCGGGGGCCTCGACGGCGAGTGTGCGTTCCATGTAGCCGCCCAGACAGGCGACGCAGACGAGGGCGCCGGAGACCAGGGCGACACCGAGGGCGACGACGACGGAGTCGCCCGCGGCACGGCGCGGCGTGCCTCCGACACCGCTGACTGCCAGCCTGCCGGTGGTGCCCAGCCGGCGCAGCGGCCACCCGGCCACGGTCAGGACGGGGCGGACCAGGAGCGGGCCCAGGGCGATGAGCGCCAGGAAGGCGAACGCCGCCGAGGCGACCGTGACCAGCATGGCGAACTCGCTGTCGTAGTCGTCCTGGCCCGGCTCGGGCAGCCGGCCGAGGAGCAGAACGGCGAGCCCCGTGGCCACGGCGGCGAGGAAGAGGCCGGCGGTCAGCCGGGCGGGGTGGATGCGGCGTTCGGCGGTGACGGTGCCGGCGGCGCGCAGTGCCTGAAGCGGTGGCACCCCGGCCGCCGACAGGGCGGGGGCGAGGACCGCGCAGACCGTCACCAGCACGGTTCCCACGACCACCAGGACGGCGTACGCCACGGGGAAGCCCGGCGCGGACAGCTCCTGTCCCAGGCTGCGGGCGGCCAGTGGGGCGAGGTGTCCGGCGCCCAGCGCCGCCAGCACACCGAGCGAGCCGGTGACCACGCCCACCAGGGCGCCCTCGACGGCGAGCGCGGTCACCAGCCGGCTCTGCTGGGCGCCGATGGCCCGCAGGAGTGCCAGCTGCCGCAGCCGCTGCGCGAAGACGATACGGAAGGCCGAGGTGGCGACCAGGGCCGCCGCCCCCACGGCCACGGCCAGGAACACGGCGATGAGCTGGAAGACCTCACTGAACTCCGTCACGGCCTCGCGTGCTTCCTGGTCACGCACCGCGCTGCCGGACATGAGCGACGCGTCGGAGGACGCCTTGTCGAGCACGCCGCGCACCTGCTGGGACAGCTCGCCCTGCGGGACACCGTTCCCGGCGCGGATGTCCACGCGCTGATAGCCCGGCAGATCCGCGGTGCGGGCCAGGTCGGCATCGGTGGCGTAACCGCTGGACCACCGCTCGGCCGTCGCGGTGCTCTTCACCACGCCGGTCACGGTGACGGTGACCTTGACGGTCTTCTCCGGGTCCTCGGGGTCGGGGAAGAGCAGGGTCGTGCGGGCGCCGGGGGCGAGCCGCAGTTCTTCGGCGGCCTTGCGGTTGACCGCGATCCGGCCGGGGCCGTCGGGGTAGCTTCCCTCGACGAGCCGGACCCGGGACAGCGGTCCGGTGCCGGGGTCGGCGTAGAGCTGGAGGTAGCGCTCGGACGGACCGGCGATCGGCGCGCCGGTGTCCGTGCGGCCGACGGCCTCGGCCACACCGGGCAGCGCGCGGATCTCCTCCAGCGTGGCACCGCTGATGTCGGGGGACGACCCGTCGGCGGTCGCGATCAGGGACGCGGCCTCCGGCGTGCCACGGAACCGGTCGAGGGTGGTGTTCGTGGTGATCTGCTGGGCCATGACCGTGGCGAAGACCACGAAGGTGGCCACCAGGACCGACAGGCCGGTCATCACCAGCCGGCCGGGCCGCCGGAGCAGTTCGGCCAGCTGCGATCCCAGGACGCTCGCGCGCCAGGAGACGTTCATCCGACCCTCCCCACGGTCCCCACGGTCCCCACGGTCCCCACGGCCCCCACGGTCCGCATGGTCCGCAGCGCCCGGGTGACATCGGCGCCGGCCGCCGCGTCGACGTCGTCGACGACACGTCCGTCGGCGAGGACGAGCACGCGGTCGGCGTAGGCGGCGGCACGCGGGTCGTGCGTCACCATGACCACGGTCTGGCCGAGGTCGTGCACGGAGCGGCGCAGGAAGTCCAGTACCTCCGTGCCCGACCGCGAGTCCAGGTTGCCGGTGGGCTCGTCGGCGAAGACCACGGCGGGCCGGGCCACCAGCGCCCGCGCCAGCGCCACGCGCTGCTGCTGGCCGCCGGAGAGTTCACCGGGCCGGTGGGACATCCGGTCGCCGATGCCGAGCACGCCGACGATGTGGTCGAGCAGGTCCTGATCCAGGCGCCGGCCGGCCATGGTGACGGGCAGTGCGATGTTCTCCAGAGCCGTCAGCTGTGGCAGCAGGTTGAACGACTGGAAGACGAAGCCGACCTTGTCCCGCCGTACTCGGGTCAGCTCCCGGTCGGACAGACCGGTCAACTCCGTGCCGCCCAGGACCACCTGGCCCGTGGTGGCAGAGTCGAGACCGGCCAGACAGTGCATCAACGTCGACTTGCCCGAGCCCGACGGGCCCGCGATGGCCGTGAATCGCGCGCGGGCGAAGTCGACGGTCACTCCATCCAGGGCCCTGACGTGCGTCTCTCCCTGCTGATAGACCTTGACCAGATCCACGGCCGCCGCGATGGGCTCACCAGCGGCTGCGGACATTCCCGTTACGTGCGTCATAGCCATGACGTGAATTCCCTTTGCGACGGCGGGTCAGGAAGCGATCGGAGGGAATGCGAGCTTGACCCCGGCGTCTGCACAGTGGCCGTTGGCCTTCTTCGTCAGCTGGTCCACTTCCCGGTCCGCCGGGGGTGTGCCCTCCCCCTTCGCGTGCTGGAACGCCCACCCTTCGTATATGGAGATCTGGGCGCTGAGGAATCCGTCCTTCATCTGCGACCTGCGCAGCTCCCCCGTGCTCTGCCACCACTCTTCGACGGCTGCCTTGCCGCTGGGGAGTTCCTGCGCATCATCGACGATCTTCTGCGCCAGCAGGCAGTCGGCCTTCGACGCCTGACTGGGCTTGCTGCGCTCGTTCCACCAGAATCCGGCCGCGGCCGCCATCACCGCGAAAAGAACCAGTGCGACGACGCCGAACAGCATTGCCTTTTTGTTTCGCGCGGACTTGTTTCGCGCGGGCTTGTCCTGCATGGGCGTGGAAACAGTCATGACGACCTCCGAGAAGTTTCTTCCGACGCTGTTTCGGCACTGTTTGTCGATCAGCACGGGTAATTCTCGAAGACCGGGCATCGCGGCACATCGGTTCAGAACCTGATCTCCGCGCCGCACAACTGCGACCGGGAGGGGAGGGCGGGACTGCGACCGCGGTCGCAGTCCCGCCCCGTAACAGCAGGAGTCGCTGGTGAGCGGTCAGCCGGCGGGGCTGACGAGGCCCGAGTCGTAGGCGAAGATGACGGCCTGTACGCGGTCGCGCAGGTCCAGCTTGGTGAGGATCTTCCCGAAGTGGGTCTTCACGGTCGCCTCCGCGATGAACAGACGGGAGGCGACCTCGCTGTTGGACAGGCCCTCGGCGATCAGCGCGAGCACCTCTCGTTCGCGCGTGGTCAGCATCCCCAGCCGCTCGTCATGGCGGGGCGAGGGCGCCAGCCTGCCCGCGAACCGGTCCAGGAGCTGGCGGGTGACGCGCGGGGCCACGACGGACTCGCCGCCCGCCACGACACGGATCGCCGTCACGACCTCCTCGGGCGGGGTGTTCTTCAGCAGGAAGCCGCTCGCTCCGGCCTGCAGCGCGGCGAAGGCGTCCTCGTCGGTGTCGAACGTGGTGAGCACCAGCACCCGGGGCGCTTCGGGGAGTTGGCCCAGCCGCCGCGTCGCCTCCACCCCGTCCATGACGGGCATGCGGATGTCCATGATGACGACATCGGCCTCGGCGCGTGCCAGCAACGCCAGGGCGTCCGCGCCGTTCTCCGCCTCACCCACGACCTCGATGTCGCTCTGCGCGGCCAGCACCATCGCGAATCCCGCCCGGATCAGCGGCTGATCGTCCACGACGACGACACGGATCGGCCCACTCGTACCCTGCACCCCGCCACGCACCCCGCCACGCACCCCGTCATGCACCCCGTCATGCAGCTCGCTACGCATCTCGCCGTGCACTCCGTCATGCGTCTCGCCGTGCGTCTCGCCGTGCATCCCGTCGTGCATCCCGTCGTTCATCCCGCCGTCCTCACCGGAAGTTCCGCGTCGACCTGCCACCCCGCGCCCAGGCGCGGTCCGGCGGTGAAACTGCCGCCGGACACCTCCACCCGCTCACGCATGCCCACCAGCCCGTTTCCGCCGCTGGCCCTGTCTGCCACAGGCCGGGAGCCGGCCAGCTTGCCGGCTCCGTCATCGACCACGCGAATGAGTACGACGTCCTTGTCGAACCGCAGCGTGATCGTCACCTCCGCGCCGGGACCGGCATGCCGCAGCACGTTGGTCAGGCTCTCCTGGACGACCCGCAGCACGGTCAGTTCATCCGCCGTCGACAGCCCGTCCCGTTCACCCTCGACCTCCAACGTCACCTTCAGCCCCGCGGCGCGGGCACGCTCGGCCACCGTCTCCAGGTCGTCCAGCGAGACCCGGCGGCGACCGGCACCCGAATCCGGCTCCTCGCCCTGGCCCGAGGCCCGGCCGCCGCGCAGGACCCGCACGATCCGATGCATGTCCTCCAGCGCGTCACGGCCGGTGTCGGCGATCGCCCGCAGCGCGGAACCAGCCTTGTCGGGATCCGTCTTGAGGGCGTAGCCGGCACCGTCGGCCTGCAGAATCATCACCGCCAGACTGTGGGCCACCACATCGTGCAACTCCCTGGCGATCTCCGCGCGCTCCTCGGCGGCCGCGAGCCGCACCAGATGCTCACGCTCCCGTTCCGCCGTGGCAGCCCGGGCTTCCAGGCTGGCCACGTACAGCCGACGTGTCCGCAGCACCATGGCGGTCAGCCACACGGCCGCGCAGACACCACCGAGGGCGACGATGTCGCCGAAGGACTCGCCCTCCTGCTTGCCGAAGGGGATGAACCCGCCGAAAGCCACGGCCACGCCCAGCAGTACGACCGCACCCGCCGTGTAGGCATGCCACATCTGCCGGGCATGGGTGACCACCGAAACCATCGCGACAAGCAACGCCACGTCGTACGCGGCCGGTTCGGACGACGGCACGAACTGGATCAGCGCAAGCCCCGAGACCAGGCCCATCACCAACATCGGCCGACGCCGACGGAACACCAGCGCCAGGGCCATCGCCCAGCCGATGAGCTGGTCGAACGCATCGGTGTAGCGCGAGGCCAGGCCGACCACCAGCACCGCGATCGCGACGTCGTACGCCGTGTGTATCCACGGCAGAGCCAATAAGCGGCGCAACATGGCCAACAGGCTACGACACCGATCTACGAAGGGAGTTGGCCTCCTGCGGCCAAGGTCGGCCAAGGTCGGTCAAGGTGATCCAGACGATGGCCCGGTGCGCACCGAGAGGCGGTCCTACCCGCGCGAGCCGGCCGGCCGGACCGCCGCTCCCGCGGTGACGGCGGCGGAGGGCGATGAACCGCCCCCGGCTCAGGATGATGATGAACCGCCCCCGGCGTAGGTGATGTTCGGCCGAGGAGGCCTGGCCATGCCGGCTCCGAGGAAGTAGTCGACGTGGTGGGACTGCATGTACCCCTTGAACGTCATGGCGTTCCGGTAGGCGGGGTTGTGCGCGAGCGTGTACAGCCGGGTGTCGGTCGGCTGGTTCGTGGAGAAGATGATCAACTCGTCGTAGGACGCGTTGGTGTACACGGCCTCCTCGCGCCAGTCACCGAGGATGTCGCCGACAAGGGTGGGTCCGCCCTGGGCGGCCGTGACCGCGCCGTGGTTCCAGGTGCTGACCAGCCGCGGCAGTCTGTTGGTCGGCGCCGGGCGCGCCGGGTCCCACTTCTCGATCTTGCCGTCGTTGAGCAGCTCCATGGTGAGGTCACCGTCCCACCACAGGCCCAGCTGCGGCCAGGGGCGCAGCGAGGTGTCCGGCTCGGTGAGCCTGTTGGACGGCGCGTTGTACAGGCCCGAGAAGGACCAGACCTCCATGCCGGGGAAGCGCGGGTCGACGTCGCCCGCCATGCCCCGTCCCACGTCGGCGGGGCCGGACCCGTGGTGCCTCCAGATGACGGAGCCGTTCGCGGCGTCGTAGTAGTACTCCAGCAGGCCGCTCGGGTTGTCCTGCTGCACGCCGTAGCCCTCCAGTCCCGGGCGGCCGGGGTCCATGTCCGCGAGGTGGAAGCGGTCGCCGTGGACGATGCCCTGGGGCGCCATCGAGTAGCGCAGCGAGCCGTCGCCGTTCAGCACGAACCCGACCTCGGCGATCTCGTCCGTCCCGTCACCGTTGACGTCGACGGCGCGGGAGTTGTGCCCGTCGGGTGCGTTCTGGCTGCCGCGCAGCCACGTCCACTGATGCCTCAGCGCACTGCCGGTGAACCTCCAGGCCGCCATCATCAGGTTGAAGGCCCCGTTGTCGCGCCGGTTCTTCATGTAGGCGACCAGGCTCGGCGTGGTGCCGTTGAGATACGCCACCCCGAGACGCGCGGCCATCGGACCGTCGCCCAGGTAAGTGGTCGGTACGGCGGACCAGTTGCGGAGCGCCCCGGTCCGGCCGTCGAGGACGGCCATGAACTGACGCGCGTTGTCGCTGTGCGTCCAGGTCGTCCCGTCGCCGAAGGTGACCCCGCTGGCGATCCGTACGGCCACCTCCGCGCGCCCGTCGCTGTCGAAGTCGTAGACCGTGACACCGTCCCAGTGGCCCACGTCGATCGCGGACGACCCCGGTTCGATGTTGTTCTGGTTCTGGCTGTTCGGCCCCATGCCGACCTCCCAGAGGAACTCCCCGCGGCTGCTGTAGGCCTCGATCTTCTGGGGAGAGGTCTGCCGGTCCACTACGTAGTCGTACTCGCCGTCGCCGTCGAGGTCCCCGACCCACACGAACTTCACCGGCCCACCGGAACGCAACGGCACGCGGACCACGGGCTCCACGGCGTGGTTCGCCGTCAGGGTGAAGGCCGCGCTGGGCGCCTGCTCCTGCCCGCCGATGACCGGAGCCACGCGGTAGCTGTTGGACCGCGTCAGGTCGGCCGTGGAGTCCTGGTAGTTGGTCCCGTCCGTCAGGACGGAGGCGTTGATCCTGACGTACGCGCCGCCGCCGGTGGACCGGTACACGTTGAACCCGATGCCCTCCGGGTCGAGTCCCAGCAGCCGCCAGGAGACCAGGACCTGGGCGCTGCTGGAGCGCACGGCCACGACCCCACGACCGAGATTCTCCATCACGCGGGCGGCCCGCACCGTCGTATCGGCCGTATCGGCGGCTGCGGCGTCGGGGGAAACGGGGTTCGCGGGGCCGATGGCCAGTGTGGCGCAGAGGGCCAGGACTGCCGAGATGGTGACGGTCCTCCGGTGGGCGACCGTCGATAATTTCATGCCCATGACAACACGCACATCCACCATCCTCCTCGGGAGTCCTGAAAGTCCTGGGGATTTAAACCGTTTACATGCCCGTGATGGAAGCACTGTGATGAGTACGCGTCAAGACGCTGAGGGCCCGCCCGTCGACGGGCCTGATCGGGTCCGCGATCCCAAGCGGAAACGGTTACACAGGTGCGGGTTGCGGGTTGCGGGTTGCGGGTTGCGGGAGGAGGGTCGGCCCCATGCCTCGCCAACCGCGCCCGACGACGCGCGGCCCCGCCTCGCGACGATCCGCGACGTGGCCCGACACTCCGGCGTCTCGGTCGCGGGAGCCGGCCGCCATCGGGCTGACGCGCCAGGAGCAGGCCGAGGCCGTGATCCTCGTCGGGAACATCGTCGCCGACGACGCCTACCGCGAACGCATGGCGACCTACGCCCGCGCCCTCGCCGTGACCGAAGAGGTCTCCCGAAAGCAGATCCCCCTCGCTGATCCAGACCGGAGCGACAGTCGCGCAGTTGGTCACGCACAACAACAGAGGCCACTTACGAACCTTCGTAAGTGGCCTCTGACCTGGTACATCTCTGGCTCGGGGAGCGGGTCGGCTCCCAAATGGCTCCCAGCGGGACTTCCGTCGTCGGCCATGGGGGAGGAGCTGCCTGGCGGCACTCTGGGCTTCTACGGAGTACCGGGTGTCGTTCGTTATCGGATGGGGCGGCGACCAGTGCGCTGGGACCAGCGCACGGCCATGAGGCCCAGCGCAGCCACAAGGACCACGATGCCGATGATCAACAAATAGCCCAACCCCTCCGCCACCACTCCGATGATTCCCAGCACGACGGCGACCAGAACGAGAAACAGCAAGAGGGCCATGACCCGTATGCCTCCCTTGGGCGGCTGAGCGCGGCGATCTAGCGGCGCGCGAGCTGCCGCTCGCCGCCTGCGCCCGTCTGGTAGGGCATGTCGTAGTGCTGGAAGATTGCTTCCTCTGACTCGGCGGGCAGGATGTCGTCCATGCCGAGCGAGGGTGCCTTCTTCACCAGCGTCTTGGTGTGGGAGACCTTGACGTAGCCGGGCCCGAGGATCGCCTCGTCGAGGGGGACGAAGGCCAGGTGGTGGCGGGTGGGGAGTCCGGTGCGGACCGTGGCCATGGCCGGTTCGTCGGTGGTGGTGTCGACGTAGACCGCTTCGAGTACGCCGATCTTGTGGCCCTTCGGGTCGACGACGCTGCGGTTGCGCCACTCGCGGATATCGGCTGCATGGATCATGGCCTGCCTCCTGAGCCGTTGATCAGGACCGGTGCGAGCCGCCCTCCCCGTGGACAGTCGCCGCCCACTGAGCTCGGTAGCCTTTTGTTCTTCCAGGTTATCCAGGGAATCTCTGCGTCGCGCCCTCGCGCGGCAAGGGTTTCGACCGTGGTAGTCGACAGGCATGCCGATGAAGCCTTCCGGTGCCGCGGACCGTTCATCTTGGTTCGGGTTGCTACGTCGCGTGATCGGCCGATCACGCGACGGGTGCGGGTGGCGGCGGAGCAGGGATCTTCGTCTCCGCCACCACCATGCTGCGGCGCGAACCCCTGGCAGGTGGGGCCGTGGCCTCGCTGATCGCTGATCGCTGATCACGACGGTGAACTTGGCTGCTTTCTTTGGCTCTCGGTTCGCACGTCGGTCTGCTTCATTTCCGTCAATTCCTGCCGTCAATTCCTGTCTGTTCATTGAGCGTTGAGGCCGGCCGGGTGGTGCCCACTCGACGTGGGCACCACCCGGGGCGTTTGTGGTCAGCGCCTGAAAGCGTCCTTGGCCTTGTCTCCGGCCCGCTTCAGGCTTCCGGAGACCCGGTCGGTCCTGCCTTCGCGCTGCAGCCGCCGATTGCGGGTGGTCCGGCCGATGCGTTCGGTGATCCGGCCCTTGAATTCCTGTGTCTTGTGCTTGATCGCATGTCCGACGCTCATGACTGTCCTCTGTGTGTCGACTGGAGGGGATCCCGCGCGTGATCGCCGTACAGGCTGTCATTCCCGCGGGGTGAGATCGGGCGTGAAGTGGATTACCTGCGACCGCGGCTGTACCGGCGGCGGCCACCGCTGCGCCCGCGCATGGCGAAGCCGATGATCCAGAGGACCAGCAGGACGGCCGCGACCCACCACAGGATCTGCGTCGTGAAGCCGAACCCGAAGACCACCAGGATCAGCAGAAGGAGAAGAATCCAGAACATCGCCGGGCCTCCAGTTCGCGGGGATTTCCTTGATTCCGCGGGGTCCGGGCGAAGCGGGAAGGTGGAATGCTGCGCCCGAATGATCCGGAGTGGCATAGCCCTACGCCGTGCTGCCAGTCAACGCCCGGCATCCTCCCTTGTCAACGCAGCGTCGACACTGACGAGGTCTTGGAGTTGGGCAGGGGTCGCCAGGGTGACAGGGGTCGCCAGGGTGAACGGAGCCTCGGCGAGGGCTTCGACCGGCCCGGCCGGCGGTGCCGGCAGGATGTGGTCCTCCCACCAGGACAGGCCCAGCACGGTGGCGAGCAGGACGAAGGGGGTCGAAGCGGGAACGATCAGCGCGTACATGTGTACCGCCCGTTGTGGGATTCGTGCGACGCGGCGGGCAGCAGATCGGAGCCCGCCCGGGGCGCATCGGGTGTGCCGGGATCGCGTGACGATGGGCGTGTGAGGGAACGGCCTCGCTCGTGACGCGGCGGGATCCGGCACCGATGCGCAGGGTGCGCCCTCTGGGGAGCGCGTTGGCGGTGCGACGCTGCCGGGGGCAGGGGCGGCATGTCGCACGCTAGCCCTCGCAGCAGTTTTCCGACAGGTGTCAAGCAGCCATCCACACCGGGCAGGACGCGCTGGCGTCGCACGGTATCCACAACCTTTGGGCAGGACTACGCTGTGGGGTGAGGCCCCAGTCCCCGGTATCGACGCTGTGTCACGCTCCCGGGGAGGCCCTCCGTGTTCGTCCTGCTCCTCATCCTCATCGTGGTCCTGATCGGCTTCGGCTTCCTCAATCCCATCTGGTGGGTGGCCGCGGCGGTGCTGGCCTACGGCGCCACCCGCCACGGCCGCGACCGTGGCGGAGGCCGGAGCCGTAGCGGCAGTTCCGATCTCGGGGATTACCGGGACTACCGGGAGCGCCGGGATCGTCGGGAACGCTGGGACCGCCGCTACAGCCGTCAGAACCGGGCGCGCTGGCGGCGCGAGGACCGTCGGGACCACGAGCACCGCAGGTGACCCGTGGAGTGGACCGGCAGCCACCGGCTCCGGGACGGCTCCAGCCAGGCCGGACGTCGAGATCGTCGAGAGGTGCATGCCATGCAACGCACAACCGTGATCCAACAGGCGTGGTGGGATCTGCGGGCCGCGGCCACGCGGGGGAACGCGCCTGCGGGAGAGGACGTCGTCGCACTGCGCGCCGAGAACGATCAGCTGCGGCAGGCGCCGGCGGGCCGTGCGGTCATCGACCAGGCCGGCGGCATGATGATGGTCCTGACCCCCTGCCGCCGCGGGGCGGCCAGGAACCTGCTGGTGGATGTCTCACGGCAGTGCGACGCCGGACTTCCGGAGGTGGCCGCGGCCCTGGTCGCCGCCTGGGAGGGCAAGCCGCTCCCGGAGCGGATGCAGCGGGCGCTACGTCGTACGCTGCGGCGATTTCACGCGGAGAACCAGGGGTGCGACTCACGACCCTCAGGCCAGTCGTCCAGGTAGGGAGAGGCCATGATCCACGCAGCCGACGTCCGAGAATGGCGCAACCGCGATGTCGTCGACACCGAGTCGCACAAGATCGGTGTCCTGGAGGCGGTCTATGTGGACACCACCACCGATGAGCCGGCCATGGCCACGGTACGGACCGGACTGCCCACCCGGCACCGTCTGGTCTTCGTACCTCTCGATGATGCGATCGCCGGGCCGGACTATCTCAGGGTCGGCTATGTCAGAACGTTGGTGAAGCAGGCCCCTTCGATCGGCACCGACGGCGTGCTTCCCGCCGAGCAGGAGGAAGCGATCTTCAAGCACTACGGACTGGCCTACAAGCCCGGTGCGGCCGGAGAACGGCAACTGGCGCGCCGCTGACCACCTATGGACGGGATGACTGCCCTGTGAGGTACGGACCATGCACCAGGTGACCACGCCCCGTGAAGAAACGCGGCTGTTGACGGCTGTGCCTTCGGCGGGAGATGCGGTTCTGCTGGCCGAAGTCGTCGAACTGCGCGCCGAAAATGAGCAGTTGGGGCAGGCGCTGGCGAGCCGTGCGGTGATCGACCAGGCACGCGGCATGGTGATGGCCCTGGCACCGTGTTCCAGCGACCGGGCCTGGGACCTCCTGGTGGAGGTGTCGCAGCACTGCAACATCAAGCTCCGCGACGTGGCCGCGGCTCTGGTCGCCACAACGAAGGACCGGACGCTCCCGGAACCGATACAGCGGGAGCTGCGCCGAGCACTGAGGCACCTCCATGCGGCGGCCCGGAGATGACGGCGCACGCGCCCAGCGGACGGCACCGGAAGCTGTGAGCTCAACTTTCCGGTGCCTTCGTCCAGGACGGCCGTCGGACGCCTCTGTTGTGTAGCCCGCCTAGTGGATCTCAAACACCCAAGCCCTGTTTGAAAGGGGACAGTCCGGGAACCCGCCAAGCGTGCTTCAGACCGGAGGCACGCCCGTGGGAGCAGCTGTCGCTGCTCCCAGTGCGCTGCGGTCCGACGGCTCCCACGGTGAGCGACGCCACCGATGAGGGAGACACGCGCCCATGCCGTACGCACGCACTCAGAGCCCACGAAGCGCATACGCCTACGACGACGCCCCGGACACCGATGCCACGTTCCACCGTATCGCCGCCCTGCCGGACGGCCCGGAGAGGACCGCGCTGCGGCAGGAGGTGGTGTGCGCCTGGGCGCCGATGGCCGTGCGGCTCGCCCGGCGCTTCCGTCACCGCGGCGAGTCCTTCGAGGACCTCAAGCAGGTCGCCCGACTCGGCCTGGTCAGGGCGGTGACCCGCTTCGACCCCAGCCGCGGCACCGCCTTCCCGAGCTTTGCCATACCGACGATCGTCGGCGAGGTGAAACGGCACTTCCGGGACCACCTCTGGGGCGTGCACGTGCCGCGACGCGTACAGGAGCTGCGCGGCCGGGTCCGCACCGCCGGCAATGAGTGCGCTTCGCTCTACGGTCGTGAACCCTCCGTCCACGAGATCGCCGCGCACACCGGCCTCACCGAGGCGGAGGTACGGCTGGGCGAGGGGGCGCGGGAGAGCTTCACCGCGGTGTCCCTGGACGTCGTACCCGGCCGCTCCGAGCACAGCCGTCCACTGGCCGACACTCTCGGTGGCCTGGAGCCCGGCTTCGACGTCATCGTCAACCGTGAGGCGCTCCGCCCGCTGCTGCGGGCGCTGCCCGAACGCGAACGGCAGATCCTCTACATGAGGTTCTTCTGCGAGATGACGCAGGATCGTATCGCCCGGCAGCTCGGTCTCTCGCAGATGCACGTCTCCCGGCTGATCATCCGCACCTGTGCGCGCCTGCGCGACCAGGTGATGGCCGAGGCCCACGATCGCAGGAGGACCGTGTGACGACGTCCCGGCTGCACGGGCGGCGCCGGACTGTCAGGGCGCGGTGTGGGCCGTTCCCTGTCGCCGGCGGTGCCCTGCGGACAGGGGCGGTGCCGTTCGTCCACATCCAGGCGGTCGCCTTCGCGCTGCGGACGCTGTTCATCGAGCAGGAGTTGGACCAAGACCAACACCGAGCTGACGCGAGCGATCCACGCCATGCCCGGAACTGGGGTGGCTCCACCGCCGTCTGATCGAGGACGGTGCAGCGCAGCAGCGGGCCCCGGCAAGGGCGTGGGTCAGGACCCCAGCCCGGCGAGGGGTTCGGAGTCGTCGATGAAGGCGCGGGCCACGTCGGCCAGGCGCCGGTTGTGTGCGCGGGCGTAGCCGCGCAGCGCGCTGAACGCCTGCTCCATGTCGATGCCCTGGCGTTCGGCGAGCTTCCCCTTGGCCTGTTCGATCAGCACCCGGCTGTTCAGCGCCGTCTGCAGCTGTTCGTTGAGCACCGTGCTGCGGTGGACGGTGCGTTGTTGCAACAGGCTGATGGTGGCGACGTCGGCCATCGCCTGAGCGATGAGTGTGGCGGGCGGGTCGAAGGGGCCGGGCGCGGCGCGGAAAAGGTTCAGGGCGCCCACGGTCTCGTCCCGCAGGCGCATGGGCAGGGCCTGGACGGCCCCGAATCCGCTGCGGTGGGCCACCGTGACGAAGCGCGGCCAGCGATCGACCTCCCGGGTCAGGTCGTGGATGACCACCGGTGCGCCGGTGCGGAAGCAATCGAGGCAGGGGCCTTCGTCGTTCTGGAGCTGGAAGAGCTCCAGCAGGCGCACCTGTTCGTCGGAGGCGGCCATGACGCGGAGTTTGCCGTCCCGGTCGGCGAGCAGCACCCCGGCGGCGCTCGCGTCGAGCATGCCGACGCAGCGGTCGGTCAGCAGGCGCAGGAAGTCGATGAGGTCGAAGTCGGCGACCAGGTTGTCGGCCAGCTCGACGAAGGTCTTGGCCAGAAACTGTTGATCCATCGTGGGCACCCTTGATTGAGACTAGTCCCTGCTTGAGGGGGCGGGAAGTACGGCACGTTTCTCGGTCGGCACCGATCGGTCAGGTTTCCTCATCGGCCTGGTCCGGCTCCGCGTCCGGTGAGAAACGGAGCCGATGGGCCACCACGTCCGCGGCCACGTCGGCGAGCCGGCGTCCCTGCGCATAGGCGTAGGCGCGGAGCCGGACGAAGGCTTCTTCGATGCCGACGCCGAGCTGGACGGTCAGGATGCCGCTGGCCTGGTCGATCTCCGCCCGGTACGCGCCCAGGTCCTCGACGGGGCCACCGCCCGGCCCGCCCGTCTCGTCGATTCGCGCGGCGAGCAGCACCAGAGTCGCGAGATCGGCGAACGCCAACGCGTCCGCCAGTTCCTCTGCGTTCAACCGGACCGGAACGTGGGCGTACAGGTCCAGAACTCCCGGGCTGATCGCCCCCATCTGCAGAGGGAGCGCGAACACCGCGCGTGCCCCGGCTTCCAGGGCCGCCTCGGCGAACACCATCCAACGGTCCTGCAGGTCACGGGTGAGCAGATCGGGTGTCAGTACGGCCGAGCCGTGCAGGAAGGCGTCCACGCAGGGCCCCTCGCCCAGCGTGAGCTGGAGCTCTTCCAACCGCTCGCTGATGTCGTCGGTGCTGCACAGCGGGTGGCTCGGCGCGCCCTTGGACATCGCCGACAGCCCGGCCCCGCCGACCGGCAGCGCGGCCACGGCCGCGGTGCACACGTCCACCACACCGACCCGGGCACCTCGTCGGGCCGCCTGCTCGGCCACCAGCATCCGAATGCGGGCCGACCGGCTGTCCCGGCTGTCAGGGCCCACCCGGGCCACCGCCTCCAGGCATCGTGACAAGGCCCTCCAGCCTCGCCGTGGTGCGTTCCCCGAGGGGAAGTACCAGCGCGCGGAACGTGGTGGCGCCCGCCGGCCTGCGAAGCTCTCCGATGTCCAGCCACCCCCAGGAGCGGAGTGCGGCGAGGGCTGGGCGATCGGCCGGGTCCACCAGGGTGGCGCCGAGCGATGCCTGATGGTCGGTCAGCAGCCGCTCCTGCACACGACGGGCGAGGCCCCGGTCCTGCGGGTGCGGCCGGATCAGGATGTCACCGAACGCGAAGACCCTGCCGGACACCGTGAGTTGATCGATGCTGCGCGGCAATGCTCCGTCGAAGCCGAACCACCAGGAGCCGTCGCCGCGTACCGGGAATCCGAAGGCGCATCCCATCAGTCCGTCCGTCTCGGCGATCACCATGGCGAATCCCGGCCGACGCATGTCCGTGGTGAGACGGTTCAGAAAGTTCTGGCGGCTGGGAGGGCGGTACGCCTCACCCGGCGCCGTTGCGCGGGACACCACATACAGATCCGCCAGATCCTCACGCAGGCCCTCCACCAGCCAACGGTTCAGCCGACGCAACCGCACCGGAGCCATGGCGGAGGGCTCGCCGTCCCCCGGCTTCCGTGACTGTCCCCGCCCGGGTTCGGCCGTCATCGCACATCACCCGAGAGGACAGGCACCAACCGGACAGACCCGTGCGGCGGGGCTGGAGCGGGCGTGGCCGGGGTGTCCCCGAGAGGAGGTGGCAGGAGGCCGAACGGAAGGCCGAGAAGCAGGAACCCGCAGCCGACGAGGTCGAGAATTCGAGCCAGCGTCGTCGGTGGATGGTGCAGTCGCAGGGTCCCGCCGACCACGGTGGTCTGTTGCGCAGCGTGGAGGAATGCGTTGAGTCCGCTGCAGTCGCAGAAGGTGACGGGGGTGAGGTCGACGTCGATGGTGCGGATACCCTCCCGCAGGCACCGCTCCAGGGACACGCGCACCAACGGCGCGGATGCGAGGTCGATCTCACCGGCCAGGGTGATCAGCGCTCGTGTCCTTCGGTCATGGCGGTAGACGGTGAGCTGTGGCAGGGGCATGATGCCTCGGTTCGGAAGACCATGCGGCAGCGGGCGCGGTGGCGCCGGAGTCCCGGCTCCCTGGGCGCGCTCCCGGCAGGGGCGTATTTTCGGCGGAGGCAGAGCAACGGCCGGTCCGACAGCCTGCGCAGCAGGACAGCAGCAGGACAGAAGACCCACCCAGTTCCCTCCAGGGATGCGCCGGGTGACAGACGAAGAGTCCGCACCCCGCAGCCATCTGCGTTCATCAACAGCATGCCGCCGGGGTCTGGGACGTCTATACAGCAGCGTAGTCCTCGCGTCGTTCGATGGGAGGACTACGCTGCCCGATCCCAAGATGTGGACGGTGCAAAAAACGCGGTGGCTCGCGCATGTCCGAGGCATCGCAACGGCAGTTGGACGGAAAGCACTCATGACGGCCGCCCGAGTACGGCACCCCGTGCACCGCCCCAGGAGGTGGCTCGCATGACGGAGTCGAACAGTTCGACTCCGCAGGATCCGGTCGTGTGATTCCCGAGGTCTGGCGTTACGCAATTCGGTAATCCCTGTTCCCTCAGGTCGCGTTTCTGACGTGGGGGGCTCGTGCGGACGCCAGTTCCGTGTGCGGCCGTGGTCAGGGGCACACCGGCGGACAGCCAGGGGCGAGTGCGCACCGAGGTTGGCCAGGCAGCGGGTCCCTGTGGCGTCGGCCCTGTCTTCGGTGGTCGGTTGTCGGCTCACTCCAGGAGCACGAGGTGGTCGGCGGCGCCCCCTCGCCATTCGATCAGGAAGAGGGTCGCGTCGTCGGTGGTGCGGCAGCCCCGTTGCTGCTTCAGGGCGTGGGAGAGTGAGCGCACCACCGCTCGTACTCCCTTCGCCGTGTGTTCGATGCGGTTGACCCAGTGGATGAGTTGTTCTTCGCCGAATTGTGCTTCGCCGGCTTCGTGCTCCTCGATCAGGCCGTCGGTGAAGCACAGCACTCGGTCGCCGCGTTGGAGCAGCTGCCCGCTGATCCGGGGCTCTTCACCGCCGAAGCCGACGGGCAGGGTGGTCGGGCCTCCCAGTTGCCGGACGACCTTGTGGTCACGGATCAGCAGCGGTGCGGGGTGGCCCGCGTTGACCCACTGCAGGTAGCCCGTCGCGATGTTCAGTCGCATCATCTGGGCGGTGACGAAGTGGTCGGGCCCGAACTGCTCGGCGATGGCCCGGTCCATGAACGTGTAGATCTCGGACAGGCCGATGCCGGCACGTCTGGCGTGCCGGTAGGCCCCGACGGCGACGGTCGCCATCGTGGCGGCGTCCAGGCCGTGGCCCATCGCATCGACCATGGCCACGTGCAGGATGTCCTCGTTGAGGGCGTAGTCGAAGCTGTCGCCTGCGACGTCGTAGGCGGGCTCCAGGATTCCGGCCACCGCGACCTGCGGGACGGACATCGCCAGCGGCGGCAGCAGGGACCACTGGATCTCCGCGGCCACGCTCATCGGTTCGCGGCGCCGGGCGAGGAAGAACTGATCGGTGTAGCTGTGCTTGGTGACCAGCATGTCGGCGACCAGGCCGGCGAGCCTGCGCAGCAGCCGCCGGTCGTCGTCATCGACGGTGTCCAGGGTGAGGGCCATCACGCCCACCTGGTCGCTGCCGTCCAGCAACGGGAGGTACATCCGGACGCCGTCGGACTGCGGCACCTCGACAGTGGTCGCGTGCAGGAAGGCTGTGCCGGCGGGAGAGTCACCGATCGGCTCAGGCTCGCCGACCATCAGCCGCCGACCCGGCAACGGCACCAACACCAGCTGGCCATAGTCCTGCAGCAGGATCGAGACGTCGCGGCCACCGACCCTGGCCACCTCTTCGGCGATCAGCGGGGCGATCAGCTGCGGCGGCATCTCGTGTGCCCGGTCCAGCAGCACCCCCAGCAGTCGCTCACCGAACCCTTCCGACCGGTCCAGCGTGCCCTCGTCAGATCGGCGCTCACCTGCCGCCATAACCGCACCCCCGCACCGGCGTCGTCAAAAGCTTCGGTCACCGTGTCCATGTGTCCATGTGTCCATGTTCACGTCGTGCCGCGAATCCAGCGCCCGCACCGGCACGCTCGGTCCGTCCTGGGGTCACGGCGGATGCGCTCGACCCGCTCACGTGAGTCTGTACACACGAGCTCCCGACACGACCGCGATCAACCCGCACAGAGTGACGTGGTCGGCCACCCCGAACAGCCCATTACGCCAGGCGCGGCATGTCACACACGGTCAGAACAGATGGCTCTCCGTCTCGTTGTGCACCACATCTCTCCCGGAGCCTCACAGGAACAGAAGATCGGAGCCGGTGTCCGCGAGGAGCCATGCGGTCTGCGGGGACGGGTGGTGCAGCCGCAGGGACGCGTGGGTCTCGGCGGCGTGCCGCGATACGTCGAGGAAGACACTCAGGCCGCTGTTGTCGCAGAGGTCGACGGTGGTCAGATCGACGTCGATGGTGGTGATGCCGTCACTCAGGCACCGCTCCAGAGCGGCGCGCACCTGGGGCGCGGTGGCCGGGTCGATCTCACCGGCCAGGGTGATCAGTGCCCGCCTGCCCCGGTCGTGCCGGTAGATGTTCAGCTGCGGAAGAGTCATGACGCCTCGGTTCAGATGCCTCGGTTCATGGTGCCTCGGTTCATGGGTCCCGGCCGCTCCTCGCGCGGTCCATGGCCCGGGTGTATGCGCCCGGGCGCACGCGTCGGTACGGGCCGAGTCGATGGTCCGCGCGGGGAGCCGGTGGCGGAAACCGGCTGGCCACCTGTGGTCGGCTGGTCACCTGTGGTGAGTGGTACGGCTGCGGCGGCGGCGCGGCGGGAAGCGGCCGCGGCCCCCGTCGCGGTGGTCCCGTCGTTCGCCGGTGGCCGGCCACTCGGACCGGTTCGGTCCCACCGGGGACTGCGGTGCCCCGCGGCCGCGGCGGCCGGGCAGGGGGGCGCTGTACCGGTGCACGGCGATTCTGTCGGCGTGCTGGATGTTGAGCCGGTGGATCACGTATGCCGCCGCTGCGACGAGAACCACGAAGGCGGCGGCTGTCAGGAAAGCGTTCATGAAAGCGTTCATGGCGGCCACCTCACGTACCGATGATCAGGCGGCCGGCCCGACCGGGTGGACCGGTCTGTTTCGGAACGGCCACGGACACCGCGGAGGCGCCGCCCTCGTACTCCCATGCCTCGTCCGAGTCCAGTGGCTCGTCGGTCGCGGAGACGCCGTGCCGGGCCTCGTCCGCGGCGATGAGCGCGCTCGCGGGCAGTGGCGGGCCGTCGTAGTCGGACGCGGCAGCCATCAGCCGGGCGGCCGCCTCCGCCCCGGTCTCGGGCGGGACGATCAGCAGGTCCCACCGGCCGGTGCCGTAGGAGAGCAGCAGCAACTTGTGCGGGTCGATTTCCGGGGTGAACCAGCCGACCTTGACGATGTGGCCGTCCACGGGAACCTTGCGGGGGATGACCGGCCAGTACTTCGGGTTGACGGCGATGCGGGCGATGCGGCCCCACAAGGGTTCCAACACGTCGGTCAGTGCCGGCAGTTCGCTCAACAGATCCCGGGAGCGGGGCCACCAGGCCCCGTCCAGGAGTCCGCGGGACGTGCCGTCGGTCTTCAGTGTGAGACGCGCGGCCGGGGCTGCGACGGACTCGTGGTGCGGCAGGGATGGGTGCAAGGTCGCCGACATGATGCGGACCCGTCTCCGGGCCGTCTCTGCGGCGGCCCGGGTTTCATCGTTCACCGAGAACGACCCGGCGTGGAAGCCGGTGTGCGAAATGCCCTCGGTAGTGTCCACACTACTCCGCGCTCCGCCGCAGCGCGGAGTAGTGGCCGCCTGGATGTGGAGCAGTCGTTGGGTGATCTCCCGGTACTGCCTCAGCGCGTGCCGGAGTTCGTCGGACTGTGTTCCGGGGGTCCGCTCCTGCCACCCGGCGCGGAGGAGACGCCGCCGTTCCGCGAGGGCGCTCACGAACTGGGCGGTGCTTCGTCGTAGGCGCTCCCGGCCTCTTCCAACTTCCAACGCCTCGCGCGGAGTGTCGGCGAAGGTGTTGAGGGCGTGCCGGAGACGCAGGACGATCTTGTCCCTCTTGTCCCTTTCGGTCGACGGGAGCAGCGGCTCCGGGCCCGGGGTACGGCGCTCGGCGGGGCCCCGGGTCCGGCCCGCGGGCTGCTGGGCGCGTGACTGGTCGTACATCATCGGGTGCCGCTTCCGTTGCGCCTGAAGCCGACCTTGGTCTTCTCGACGGCCTGTTTCAGGCTTCCGGAGACCCGGTCGATCCTGCCCCGGCGCCGCAGTCGCCTGTTGCGGGTGACCCGGCCGAGGTCCCGGCGCTGAAGCGGCTCAGCAGCCCGCCCCGGCACAGGTAGTCCAAAACGACCCCCATAAGCACTCAGGGGCCCGACCCGCGATGCGGATCAGGCCCCTGACCTGGTACTTCACTGTCGGGGTGGCGGGATTTGAACCCACGACCTCTTCGTCCCGAAGGAAGATCTCAGGTCAGGAATATGATCTCCCATTTCATAGAACGCGCAGGTGGCGCACGGGAATTGAGATCCGCTTTCTCCGCTGGGGCGATTATCTGGGGCAGATCTGGGGCGAAAATCGAGATCACCCCTTGGCGACGTGCAGCCGACGGATCGGGGCAACACCCTCGGCCCGCTCCACCAGGAGCCGGTCCAGCACCCGCACAGCGGACCGTGGGCACATCGCCAGCCTGGCGTCGAGCGCGTCCTCCCACACGTCGGTCAGTCCCTCCATGAGCCGCTCCCGCATCGCATCCGTCACGTGCGAGTACCGGGCCTGCACCGACCCGTCGAGGTGTCCCATCCGCTCGTCCATCAGCTTCGGAGGTGTCCCGAGATCCTCCATCAGCGTCTTGTGCAGATGCCTCAGCCCGTGCGGTGTCAGCCCGTTCGCCACCGGCACCCAGCAGGCCTCGGCCCGGGCGGCGGCGCCCCGTCCGCGGGCCGGCACCCCGGGCCACGGCTCGGCCAGCACGGGCACGGGACGCCGGGGCTGCGGCGCCTTCGGCGGGTACCACCCGGTGGCCGCGGGCTGGAACAGCCACGTGGCGAAGCCGCTGCGCCGGTGGTGTTCGGCGTGATCGCCCGCTGTTGCCCCGCGCACGTAGCCCAGCTCGGCCATCGCAGCCACCACCCGCTCGCGCGTCGCCTCGACTACGCGCTCCGGCCGGTTGAGGACGTTCGAGACCGTGCCGACGGAGACCTCTGCCCGGCTCGCGACATCCTTCATCGTGACGGCCGCCTTGCTCTTGCCGTTCGCCACCCCGTACCCGCCGAAGAGGTAGGCGTTCCCGTGGCACGTGCACTTCGTGGCCGTGCGGTCCTGGCGGAACTCGGCCAGGAGCCGCGACAGCCACGAGGGGATGTCCAGCGTGCGGTACGAGTCGTCCTTCGGCGGGCACCGGTCGAGCTCCCCGGAGTCCAGCTCGTACAGCTGCCACTCGATCCGGACCGTGGTCTCCCGTACGTACTCGCGTTCCAGGCCGACGACCTCTCCCCACCGCATGCCGGTGTACGTGTCGAGCACGACGAGGACGAACTCGTCGTCCCGGCCGGAGAGGAGGCTGGCCCGCTCGGCTGCGAGGAGCGCTCCGAGCGCGCTGGTGATGGCCTTCTCCGGGCTGCGCCGTGTCGATCTGCCGGCGCGCCGTCCCCGTCCTCGCTTCTTCGCGGCCGGGTTGGACGCTATGAGTCCCTCGTCTACGGCATCGGTGAGCATGACGTGCAGGGTGCCGCGCCAGGTCTTGATGCTGGAGGCCTCGTACCCTGCCGATTTCTCGGCGCGCTCCCACCGCTGCACCTCGTCCTTGCCGAGCTGCTTGAGCGGCAGGTCCCCGAAGTGGGGCAGGAGGTGCTCCTCGATGTGGTGCTTGTAGTTCTGCATCGTCGAGGGAGCCAGGTCCTGGTCCTCGTACCAGCGGTTCGCGTACTCGGCGAACGTCTCCAGGCCCAGCTTCGGATCGCGGTGTCGACCGGTGCGCACGTCAGCCTCGGCATCGCGTGCTGCTTTCAGTGCCTCGGACTTGGTGCGGTACAGCCGCGGTGCCCCGGCCTCGTCCAGTACCGAGCACTTCTTGCCCGCGGCGTCGCGGTAGCGTGCCCGGAACCCGCCTACGAGCTGCTCAGTCCATGCCATTGATCCCCCTGCGTCCGCGCGGTTAGCGCGCGGGTTCTCGCGTCCTCAGCTGAGGTTCGGGGCCGACCTCGCTCAGGTCGACGATCTCGCCGTTCCACAGCTGCCACACGTCGGCTATCGACAGCCAGCCGGCCATCCCGCAGTTCAGCGCTGCGGCCTGCTCCTCGGTGAACACCGTCTCGTCGAGGATCACGTGCACTCCCTGACGGTGCGCCTTCACGTAAATCGGAGCGTCGTTCTCGATCCGCCCCAGCCTGAATGTGATCACGTAACCCCCCACATCGTTCCCGAGCGTCACATATGGCATATGCCGTCGCACGAGTTCGGTCACGATACATATACGGAGCGTCTACGCACTAGGGGCGGACCGTAAACTCTAGGCGTCCGAGTCGTCCTCCCCCTGCGCCTTGGCGCGCTCGTCCGCCTCGATCATCGCGCGCCACCGCCGCTGATCGTCCGTCTCCATACCGGCTAGGTGCGCCACGATGACTCGTACGTCGTCGCCGTACCCCGACAGTTCTGTCGAATCAAAGTTCATGTACTGCCGCGCGGCGGCCCGCGCCACGATCCGGTAGGGCTTCTGGAGGCCCGCCGCGAGGGCGAGGAGGTACTTCTCGCCAGGCGGATTCGTCACCGTCCTGGCTGCCATCTTGTTGAACTGCGAGCGGCTCAGCTGGTAGCCGGCCTTCCGGGCGCGCTTCTCCATCGCCGCGTACGAGACGCCGGTGTCGTTCACCTCGCGGACCAGCCTGGAAAGCTCGTCTCGGTCCAGATCGCGTGCGAGGTGCTCGGGGACGGCCACCGCGTCGGGGTTAGTGCGGTCGTCTGCCTTCATGGGTCTCTCTCCGGGATGTGCGCCCGTCTCGCGCGCAGTGTGGGGGTGGGCTGTGCTGTAGCTGGCGAGTGTTGCGACACCCTCTCCAGTCGTAGACGCGTCGTCTACAGGTCTAGTAAATCGCCGAGGTGGGGGCGCATTCAAGGCGCAAAGTCAGCCGATCCGTAGACGACACATCTACGCTCATGCCATAGTGTCTATGGCTGTAGATGGATCGAGCCGCAGTGGAGATGACGTTGAAAGTGCGCTACCGACTGAGAGATCCCGACATGCTGCGACGCCTCATGGAGACACCCGGCTGCGGAGTCCCCTATACGGTGCGCACTCTCGCTACTGCGACGCAGCTCGGAGCTGGACTCGTCGGGCATCTGCTCACCGGGCGCACCGAGAGCTGCGACATGGACGCCGCACACCGCATCTCGGAGGCCGTCGGCGTCGCGGTCCTCGTCCTTTTCGTGCCCCCCACGTCTCCCGATCCGCGCAACATGCGCCAACCCGGAACCATCAAGGAGGACGAATGCCGTCACGACCGAGCCCCCCACTCGGACTCATCTACGTCCACGACACGGACGACGGCCCTGGTATCGCCACGCGACTCGGGGTCCGCCCCGGCACGATCCGCACTTGGCGCAACCAGGGACGCGGCCCGCGTACGTGGCGCCTGAACGGCCGGATCGTGTCCAGCATCGCGGACATCGAGAAGTACCTCGCCGCGCAGGCCAACGCCACGGCCAGGGGTGCCGCGTGAGCCTGCCGCGACTGCTCTACACCGCCAAGGAGGTCGCCGACGCACTCGGCGTCTCCGCCTACTGGGTGTGCGAGCAGGCCCGCAATGGCCGGATCCCGGCGCAGAAGGTCGCCGGCGCGTGGCGTCTCAGCCGCGCCCAGATGGATGCCCTGATGAAGCAGATCGAGCAGACCGCTGCGCCCGAACCGCAGGAAGTCGCGCCCGCGGCGGCCCGCCCTCGCCGTACCAGACAGCCGCAGACACAGCCCGCGCCGGTCGTGCGCTTGGTGGCCAAGCCTCCTCGCCGCCGCGTCGGCTGACGGCACGAGAAACGGGGCCGCCCGGACCGTGCCGGGTCCGAGTCAGCCCCTTCAACGGATCACCTCACCACTGAGAAATGAGGATCACCGTGGAACAGGTTACCCAGCCCGCCACTCTGACCGCACCCTCCGAGACCAGAGCTCCCGCCGTCCCGCTGCCGTCGATCAAGGACGCGTACGCTCTGGCCGGCCGCATCATCGACCAGCTGACCACGCTGCCCCGCGACATCTCGATCAAGCGCGAGCTGACCGGCGAGTACAGCGTGCACATCTACTGGAGCCACGACGTCTCCGGCGTCCTCGAGATCGCCGCCCGCGCCGACCAGCCCCTCACGATCCAGCCCAGCGACCGCAGCCCCGGCATCTACGCCGAGGTCCGCACCCGCACCGAGGGCATTGAGGTCTGGGCTTGGACGCTCCTCACCCGCGACGAGGCCGACCAGCTCGAGCACCTGAGCCAGCCGCCCGCGCAGGCCACGGACACCACGCCGACGGTCGCTCCTGCGGAGTCCGTCCCGGCCGTAGTCGTGCCGGTGCCCGTCCCGTTGGGCTCGAGCGTCGTCGCGCACGTCCCCGCCGTCGCCGACACCGTGCAGGACCAGGCCGCCGGGGGTGACCGGTGAGCCGCCACCTCCAGCACAAGGTCCGGGACCGCCTGGCCACTGCAATCGCCGTCCTGGATCTCCCGCTCAGCGACAAGCAGACCGACGACCTGGCCGTCGAGCTCACCCCCGTCATCAAGGCGATGCTCGCCCAGGCCGACGCCACGGTCGCCGAGCTTGAGCCCGTCCCGTACACGGTCCCTGCCGACGGCACCAGCACGGACACCGCCGCCGAGACGGAGGTGACCGAGTACGCGGGCTGCACCTCCCGCATCGGCCTCGATGTCGACCTCGACTCCGCGGCCGCCGTCCTCGCACAGAAACTGGGTGCGAGCCAGCCGGACGTGACCGCGACCGACGTACCCGACCCGGCCACCCTCGGCCTGACCGTACGGCCGGAGGCCCTCGAAGACTGGCGCTGGTGGCTCCACCGCCTCAACGTCGCCATCGACTCCGTCCGGACGCACGGCGACGCGGTCACCGCGACCGGCCACTACAGGGGCGTCACCATCCAGCTGCGCGGCTACGGCGTCCCCGCCCTCCTGCAGGACAAGGCCGCGGCCCGTCTGGCCGGAGTGATCGGCGGCCACCCATGGTGACCACCACCAGCGACCCGGCCGTCGTCTTCGGGATCGTCCTCGCCACCAGCGGCGCCTGGCTCCTCATCGCCCTCCTCGTGAAGCGCCTCGTCGACGAGTTCACCACCTACACCCCCGTCGAGCCATCACACCGGACCACCACCCCGCTGTTCCCCACCGCACGAGCGGACCACCGCCCGCACAGCCAGCCCACCGCGCCCGACGAGACCGTCCAGCTCACCACCGTGCAACCCCACCGCGCACGCCACGCCAAGGGACACCCCACATGCTGATCGAAGAGGCCTACTTCGGGTGGGACCAGCTCACCCACACCACCACCTGCACCAGCCCGACCGCGGGCTGGGAGATCGACGTCCGCCACGACACCGGCGCCCACCCCCTCGGCCAGCCCGGCACCACCCGCCACGGCTGCCCCCTCGAGGACTGCGGCCACGGCGACACCTTCGACCGCGTCACCGTCCGCGCCATCTGCCGCTCCTGCGGCACCGCCCACCTCATCACCGGCGCAGGCCTGACCCGGCAGACCACCACGACCGAGGCCATCGGCTACGGCCAGCCCCCGCGCAAGGTGGCCGGCCTGTACCTGTGGCCCAGCCGACCCGTCCTCTACGGCTGGGGGCCGGGCAAGTCGGGGCAGGACGACAAGCCCCACGAGTACCTCGCCACCACCGAGTTGGTGGACTGCCTCACCCCCGAGGACTGTGTGGGGGCGATCGGCCGCCACCGCACCGACCGCGGCGCACTGCGCTGGTGGGCCGCCGCGAGCCCGGTGCCGCCCCCGCCCCGGCTCGCCGGGCAGGTACACCGGCTGGCCTGGGGCCGCCGCACCACCGACCACACCAGCCCCGAGCAGGCCGCCGCATGGATCGCCGCGGCCATCGACCCCGCCCAGCAGCAGCCCCTGGTGGTCGCCGTATGAACCTCATCGAACTCGCCCAGACCACCTACACCGAGTACATCGGGTCCGCTCAAGACGAGCTCGACGCGCGGTACCAGGAGAACCGCGAGTCCTTCCTGACCTCGGCCCGCAAGACGGCAACGAACCGCTTCGGCGAGGCCGCCGAGCAGCTGGACTGGACGTACACCTCCCCGGACGACCTACCGGACGACATCGAGGAGGCGACCGCGCCGCTCGCCCCGGGACGCCTGGAGTACCTGCGCTACCGGTACACCACCGACGATGAGATCGCCACGTTCGAACTCGTCCAGCCGTGCAGCGCGTGCGGACACGACCGCATCAACGAGGTCCCCGGCCTGACCAAGCTCGGCGAACTCCTCCACCAGGAAGACGACCAGCACCAGGCCCCCGACGGGGACGCGGCGCCCGGCCCGCTCACCGCGTTCGACGGATGGGAGAGCCGCACCGCACGCGTGGCCCACGCGGTCCGCCGCCTGATGGCCGAGCACCCGGGCGCCGGCCTGACCGTCACGTACCTCAGCTGCTTCGGTCACGAAGGCGGCGGCGGCTCGGCCGAGGTCAACTTCAGTACCGCCGGTGTGGCCGAGCTCCGGCAGGTCGCGACCGCGCTGGGCGCCGAGGTGACCACCTCGATCAGCAGCACACCCGCCCCGTACTCGTACGTCATCGAGCACGCCCTCGCACGCGGCACGACCGCCGCCGGCATCGCCGTAGAACTACGGGGCTACACCAAGCTGCCCGACGAGGAGGCCGCCGCCTGGCGCGCCGAGCAGAACCAGTCGGCCGAGGCCGCCGAGGGCGGTGAGCCCCAGTGACCGCCAGGAACGCGGAGTTGGCCGCCGCAGTGGAGCTGATGGGCGCGCTGCCTATGCCTGTGGGTCCGGAGCCGTCTCCCTGGGCCAGTGTTCAGACCGCCCTGTTCCGGGCGCTCGACACGGTTGACCAGCTGCGGGCTCGGCTCGCCGAGTTGGAGGTCGAGGCTGCCGCGCAGCGCCGTACGGGCTACCAGGTGGCCATCGAGGTCATGCGGCAGGAGAAGCTACCGATGTCCGTCGAGTTGCTGGAAGCCCAGTTGGAGCTGGAGAAGCTCGACGTCCCGGAGGCCACGAAGCGCCCGGCTGGCTCGTATCCGCCCGCCTTGCCGTGGGCCGCGCTCATGGACGACGAGGACTTGGAGGAATTCCTCGCCGACCTCACCGCGTCCGTCGTCGGGTACGACGGCGCAGCCGCCCTCGCCGAGATAGAGGCGACGTGCGGCCGGTGGCGGCTGATCGCGGAGACACAGCACGCGCACAACACGGCGCCGGGTCCGTCGGTGGAGGTGTCGGCGGACAAGCCGCACCCGTTCGAGCACGAGTACCAGGGCGAGAGCGACGCGAAGCGACGACTGCCCGACTGTAAGACATGCGGCCGCACCGCGTCGGACCCTGCGCACGACGAGGACGTGACGCCACAGGTGCAGCAGCTGCGGGCCCTGCTCGCCGGACAGCGCGCCGCCGTGGAGGACCCGCACGACTCGCCGCTGCACCACGACTACCGCGTGCCCCGGGACCTGCCCGAGACGGGCGGTGCGTGATGGATGCCGAGCAGTTCAACGCCCGGTACCCGGTCGGTACTCCGGTGACCGCCTACCCCGGCGTCCGCCCGGAGGACTTCCCGACCATGGCCCGGAGGCTCGACACCCGTACACGCAGCGCCGCGTGGGAGCTGGGTCACGGTGAGCCGGTCGTGAAGGTCGAGGGCTGCGCCGGTGGCATCGCGCTGACCCACATCGACCCCCGGCAGCAGGGCGAGGAGAAGGACATCCCGGTCGGCACCCAGCCGTCCGGGACGGCGTCCACTGCTCGCGCCAACCACCCCGCCACCGCCCACCGCCTCTACGCCCAGCCTGGCCAGTGGGGCACCGTCCACACCTACCCCTCATCTGTTGGCGCCCGCGACGCCGCCCGGCACATCCGCGACGCGATCGGCTCCTTCCGCGTGTACGGGCCGCCCGGCTCCTACGAGACACGCACCCGCCCCGCCGAGGACGGGGACGGCGTCCTCGTCGAGGCCCGCTACACCGGCCGCACCACCTCGACGCCGCCCCGCACCAACAGCCACACACCCCTGTCCCCGGACACCGAACGCGTCCTCGGCCAGATCCAGCGCGGCGAGATCCGCTGCGGCCCGGACGCCGCCCGCGCCATCGCAGCCCGCCACGAGGAGGCGTACGGCCACGCCTGGCCCCGCCCCACCACACCGCCCAACACCGCCGACGCCGACGCCGACGCGTGCTGGGCCGAAGCCCTCGCCGGCTACCGCACACCCTCGACCGCCTGAGCCGCCGGTCGGGCGGCACGTGACCTGACGACCGTGCCGCCCGACCGGCCACCAACCCAAGCGAAGGAACCCAACATGGTCGACCGCGACCTCACCTCCGCACCCTGGCACCCGCTGCGCCCCGGCGACGTGGTCCACGTCCACTACCCGGCATCCACCGCCCTGCCCGCCCATGACGAGACCTACCTCATCAGCGACGCCGGTGACGGCCTGATGAGCATGAACCTCTTCGCCACCACCCACCCCGCCTCCGACGCCGAGGGCGCGTTCGTGGGGGACTTCGCCGTCGAGCGCACCACCGACCCCCTCTACGGGGCGTGGGCCGAGGCCGGCCCGGAGCGCCTGACGATCGTCCGTGACGGCCGCGTCGTGCACAACGGCGGTGCCCGGTGAGCGAGATGAGCCTCGAGACGCGCCCGGTCCCGGACTACACCCGTATCTTCGGCGCCCCGCCCGTCACCCTGCTCGCCCGCGCCGACGAGGTCCTCCTCGGCGACGTCATCGACAGCACCGACGGCCCCGTCCACGTCCGCGAGATCGTCCAGCGCCGCCGCCTGTGGGACCTGGCCGGCGACCCGCCCGGGCACATCATCTGCCGCCCGCCCGGCCGCCGGCGGGGCGAGCTGGACGAGCCCCCGCTGCACACCCGCCGCCTCGCCGCCTCCACCCAGATCCGTATCCGCCGCACGGTCCGCTCTTTCGGCCGCCTCACCGGCCACACCCAGCAGGTCGCCTCCCACAACCCGGTCAAGCGCGGCTGCTACACCCACGTCGACGGCTATACCGCGGCCTGCTCCTGCGGCTGGAAAGCCACCGACGTGTACGCGTCCAAGCACCGGGCGGGAGAGAGCTGGGTCGCGCACAAGGCCGACCGGCTCAGCGATGCCGCGTACGCGGACAACAGCGCGTTGCTGTGGCTGTCGTCGCTCGAGGTCGTCCACCCGCACCTGCCGCCCCTGCCCTGGGAGTTCAAGAAGATCGTCAGCGGCAAGCGGGACGGCGACGGCATCGCGTTGGCCGACCTCGACATGCTCACCGTGGCCCGCGCCCGGCAGGTGCTGGGCGCCTGGCAGACCGTCCTCGACACGGATGCCGAGGACACCGGCGAGGACTACCGGCCCGGCCCCATCCGCGACCCCTGGGGGAACGTCCGTCCCGGCCACACCTACCTCCGCCTGTCCGGCAACGGCGCGAGCAACGGCAGCGCCCGGGTCATCCTCACCGCCCACATCGACGACCCGGACGACGCCCCGGACCTCCAGGACACCGAGGACGACGGCCCGGCCGACGAGGTGCCGGCCGAGGCCGTGGCCGGTGTTGAGGAGCGGCGCGGCAGCCCGGAGCCCCGGCCGGCCGTGAAAGCGGGGTCCGCGCGCTACGCCGCCGAGCTGCGCCGGACGCCCGGGAAGGCGTCGGCCGACGGACACACCGGCTGGGAGTGCGGTGCGGGTGCCTCGCTGCTCGTCCGGGCGGAAACCCCCGGGCCAGGGGAGCTCGGGACGCACCACGGCGTGATCTACGCCTGCACCGAGCACCAGGCCGCGGCCGAGGAACGCATCGAGGGCGGCGGGTACGAGCCGCAGGCCGACCCGGCCCCCGCCGGGCACCGGTCGGACCCGTGGCCGTGCGGCCACGTCACCGCGTACAAGCAGGCGGCCCTGGCCGCCCTCACGGAGTCCGACGCTGCCGACGACGGCCGTGACCCCGCCTCCCTGCACCCCGAGCCCGACGAACCCGACTGGGACAGCCCGCACTTCGACGGCGGCGACGAGGACGGCTCCGGGGACGGCGAGGGGTGAGCGGGGAGCGGGCGGTCCCGGAGTGCCGGCACTGGATCGGCGCCGAGCACCGGCACTGCCGGTCCATCGAGAACGTCCGCCGCTACCTCACCGGCCCCCGCTGCCCCCTCCACACCCCCAGCGCCCTCGCCGGGAAACCCGAACCCCCACCCGGGCCCGGCCTCCCCGCAGGGGCGTGGACGACACCCAGCCCTCTCAACGACTCCCGTGTCCACGACGCCCGCGCCGTCGCCTCCGGCAAACGCCGCTCAACCCCGCACGTGTACCGGGCCGCGCAGGCCGCGGTCGACCACCGGAAGGACCTCAACCTATGACCACCGCAGCGCGTCGGCCGAGTCCGGCCGACCTCGCCACCCGGCACAACCCGCCCACCACGCCGACACCCCCGCCCGCCCCGCCGGTCCCGGCCGCCGCCGAGGAAGCGGCCATACCCGCCCCCAGCCCGGCGCCTGACACCGCGTCGGACATCCCCGCCCCCGGCAAGCTCCGCGACGGCGAGGTCATGCGCTCGATGTACGCGCAGGCCATCCGCATCAGCCGCCTGCGGCCCGAGGCCCGCCTCGTCGCCCTGAGCCTGCTGTCCTTCTCCAACTTCCGCACCGGCCGTATCCGCGCCTGCGAGAAGCCCGGACTGCGACAGCTGTCCTACGCCACCGGCCTGACCATGGACACCGCCCACGAGCAGGTCCAGGTCCTCACCCAGCAGGGCTGGCTGCGCAGCCGCGTCCTCACGGTCGGCCCGCACGCCGGCGAGGACGTCCTCCAGCTGTGCGTGCCCGCCCAGGTCCTCGACCACCTCCGCGCCCGCCACGCGCAGACCCACGGCGACGGCGCTGCCTGACCCATGACCGCCGCGCACGCGTTCGCCGCCGCCGAGCCCCGCCACCTTCGTGGCGGGGCCGGACGTGCTGCCCAACGCGTGCGCCCCCGCCGCCCCCAGCGCCGCGCCCTCCAGCAGGTAGAGATCCCCGAGCGTGTCTACCGTGGCTCCCACTACTCGGACGTTTTCGTCAAGGCGTGGGCCAAGGCGGCGGCCCTCGACGTCGACACCAACGAGGAGCACTGCAACGCGTCGGTGCGGCAGATGGCCCGCTTCTGCGGCCTGTCCGTCCGCGACTTCGAACGCGCTCTGACCGAAGGCCGCACGCCCGGACCGGACGGCGGCCCGCCGGAGTTCGTCACCCAACGGATGACCCGCGCTACCGGGATCGGCCGGACCGCGATCCGCGAAGTCCGCCCCGTCCGCGACGGTGAACGCTTCGTCACCGTGTCGGTGGCGATGTGCGACGCCCTCGACCCGCGCCGCCTGCGCGCCGCCCTCCTCATGGCCCACGCCGCCAAGTACCACCCCGGCTACGAGCCCACCGCCGCCGAGCTGGCCGGCGAACTGTTCCACCACCAGGGTGAGAGCGCCGGACAGCCGCTCAGCGAGCGCACCGCACGCCGCATCGTCCGCGACCTCGAGGCCTCCGGCTGGGCCAGCGTCGGCCACCGCACCGGCTACCAGGGCCGCAACACCGTCACGGTCAACCCCCACCCCCTCCGCCCCGCCACACCCGCCGCCCCGGCTGCTCCCGCCCCGGACGAGCCCGTACAGCTCGAGCTGGAGCTCGGCTTCGGCCCCATGCCCGGCCCGGACACCAGCCCGGACGCAGAGACAGAAGCGGCCGCGGTCGCGGTGTCCGAGGCGCCTGGTGCGGACAACCATGGCGGGTCCGGTCCGGACGCCGACGGCGGATCCCTCGCGATCAAGGAAGACCAGCAGGCTGTTACTGACGAGAGTTGTGCGCCCAAGGAGGTGGGTGGTTCCCGCCGTAGGCGAGTGACCGGTAGTAAGCCCGCGACCGACGCGCACGATCTCGCCGACGGCACGTTCGGGCCGGGCACCTCTCGCGCTCCGCGCGGCACCCGCCCCGCCCCTCAGCCCTCCGGCAAGCCCCCGTACACCGGGCCGGAGCTGTCCTGGACCCGGCGCATCCACACCAGCCTCGCCCCCGTCCGCCACCTCCTCGACGACGCCAACCGGTTCGTGCTGCGCAAGGCCGCCCGCGAGATCGGCCACCAGCTCGACCAGGCCGCCACCACCCTCATGACCCCCGAGCGGATGGCCGCCCGCATCGGAGCCCGCTACCGCGACGCCGGACCCATCCGCGACGTCGCCGCCTGGCTCCTCGAGGTCGGCATCCGCCACCAGGGGTGCGGCCTCCCGCTCTGCGAGAGCGGCCGCGTCTGGCCCACAGGCGAACCGTGCGAGGCCTGCGCCCTCAACCGGCAGGCCACCAGGGAGCACTGGCGCCAGGCCCGCGCGTGGGACGACCGGCTCGCCGAGCTCCGCGCCCGCCGTACCGCCGGGGGCCTGGTCCACGAGCAGCAGCCGCACGGCCAACTCACTGCCGCAGCCATGCCCATGCCCTCGCGGTCCGCACCGCCCGTCCCGTTCCGCCACGCCGCCAAGGAGGCGCCCATGCCCGACGACTACATGCCCGCCGATTTCCGTGCCGCGACCGGCCGGCACCTGGTGACCGGGGCGCTCGCCATCGCCTGCCCCACACCCGGCTGTCTCGCCGAGGAGGGCCAGCCCTGCACCACTCCGCGCGGCCGCCGCCGCACGACACCCCACACCGCCCGCACGACTGCCGCCGAGCCGCCGGGAGGAACCCATGTCTGACCACGACGTCGCGATGTGCGACAGCTGCCTGGCCCGGATCAGGTGGGCCATCACCGTCAACGGCCGCCGCCAGGCCATCAACGCCGACTCCGACGACAACGGAAACCTGGCCGTCTACCGGGACGGCACCGGCACCCTCCGCGTCCGCGTCCTGCATGGCGAGCGGGACCGCCTCGAGGGAACCGAGTGGCGGGCCATGCCCCACGCGGCCACCTGCGCCAACCCCCGGCCCAGGCCACGGCCCTCGAGCAGGCCCGGACGACGCGCCACCGTCCGGCCCGGCACCTGGCGGTGGCCCCGATGACCACCGCCCAGGCCCCGCCGCCCGAGCACGACCAGGCGCACGACGTGCCGGCCGAGGACCACCCCACCGGCACGGCCTGGCGCGCGCCGAGGCTGCGCGCCGATCCGCCCGAACTGCCGCTCCACTACCAGCCCTGCACCCCGGCCGAGCAGGCCAGGAACCTGGCCGCGCTGCTGGAGGGCATCTCCGGCTACGTCGTCGGCCGCCCGGGCAGGCCCGGATGAACAGCACCGGCTGGCGTGAGCAGGCCGCGTGCACCGGCAGCGACCTTCGCCTCTTCCACCGGCCCAACCCCGCGGCGGCGCAAGCCATCTGCCGCCGCTGCCCGGTACGCGCCGAGTGCCTGTACGACGCGCTCGTACATGACGCGCCGAACGGTGTGTGGGGCGGCCTGATCCGCAAGGAACGCCGCGCGCTCCCTGCCCTGCCGGCCGGGCAGCCGGAGGCGATCGCCGCGCTCCGCGACCTCCTCACCACCGCCGACAACGACAGCAGCGACGGCGACGACGCCCCCGCCGACTCCCACACGCCCACAGCAACTCCCGTAACCACCAGCCCGCCAGGAGACCCCATGAAGAGCCCCGTCCCGTACTTCGGATCGAAGCAGACCATCGCCCCATGGATCGCCTCCCTGCTGCCCGCCCACGGGCACTACGTCGAGCCCTACTGCGGCAGCCTCTCCGTCCTCTTCGCCAAGCGCCCGTCGCGGATGGAGACCGTCAACGACCTCGACGGTGAACTGATGCTGTTCTGGCGAATCCTCCGCGACCGCCCCGACGACCTGATCCGCGTCTGCGCGCTCACCCCTCACGGCCGCGCCGAGATGCTCGCCGCCCACGAGCCGACCACGGACGAACTGGAACAGGCCCGCCGCGTCTGGGTGCGTCTCTCGCAGTCCCTCGGCGGCCAGCTCCGCAAGAACGGCTGGCGTCACTACGTCAACCCCGGCGCCAAGGGCTACTTCGGCATGCCCGCCTACCTGGACGGCTACGTCGACCGCATGGCCGCAGTAGCCGAACGTCTGCACGCGGTGTCCCTGGAGTGCATGCCTGCCCTCGACCTGATCGCCAAGTACGGGCGCCACGCCGAGGTGCTGCTGTACGTCGACCCGCCCTATCTCGGCACGACCCGGGAGGCGACGACGCGGTACCGGCACGAGATGAAGACCGAGCAGGAGCACGAGGAGCTTGCGGCCGCGCTCGCCGGCTGCAAGGCCTCGGTCGTCCTGTCCGGCTACGACAGCCCGCTGTACGGCGACCTGTACGACGGCTGGCACCGCTACGAGCAGGCGTCGATGACCGGCAACGCGAAGACGGCGAAGGGCCGCGTCGAGGTGCTGTGGGCGAACCGGCCGCTCGCTGCCCGCCTGAGCCTCTTCGCCGACGCCGCGACGCTGCCCGCCTGAGCCCATCCCGCCCCACGCCAACCCGCCGATCAACAACCCGCGAAGGACACCCGACATGACCCAGCCCGCACGCATCCAACGACGACGAGTCTCCGGCTGGCGCAAGCCCGACAACTGCGTGATCGTCAGCCGCCCCAGCCGGTTCGGCAACCCGTTCACCGTCGGCGCCCGCTACGTCAGCCGCACCAGCTTCCACGACGCCCCGTACCCCGAGCGTGACGACCGCCCGCTCGGCACCGTCGAACACCCTGCCTGGTCCCCGTGGGCCGCCTGGACCGAGACCGTGGCCGTGGTCCGCGATCGGGCCCACGCCGTCGAGCTGTTCCGCGACCACATCGCCTATGAGAACGAGACCTGGGACCCCGAGGTGATCCGCCGCGAGTTGGGCGGCCGCGATCTTGCCTGCTGGTGCCCGCTCCCCGAGCCCGGCCAGCCCGACCACTGCCACGCCGCCGTCCTGCTCGACCTGGCCAACCAGCCCACCGCCTGACCTACCCGCACCCCAACCACCCACACCGGAGCACCCCGTGTCGTATCCCGAACTGCTCAGCCCTGAGGAGAAGCTCGCCCACGCGAAGGAGCGCCTCAACATCCCGAAGATCGTCGCTATCTGCGGCTCGACCGGCTTCATGCCCGAGATGGCCGACGCCGACCTGGAGCTGACCGCGAGCGGCTGCATCGTCGTCAAGCCCGGCTGTGACATGAAGCAGCCGCACCCGCTGTGGTCGGACCCCGTCGAGGCGCAGGCGCTGAAGGTGCGCCTCGACGATCTGCACCGGGCGAAGATCCGCCTCGCTGATGAGGTCCTCGTCGTCGGCGGCTACATCGGCGACTCGACCCGTGCGGAGATCGCCTACGCCCGGTCGCTGGGCAAGCCCGTCCGGTTCACGCACCCCGACGTCGATCCCGCCGCCTGAGCTGCCCGCGTTCAGCACCGCGTGACACCAACCACTGGAGACCCGACCATGACCGACCCGACCACCGGCCGCCTGACCGATACCGACCTCGACGAGATCGCCGCTTGGACCCGCAGCCCGCTCGGCCCTGGCGTGGCCGCAGAACAGCGGCTCTTCGCCTCGCTCGTCGCCGAGGTGCGCCGCCTCCGTGCCGTGCCGTCTGCGCCCGCCGGCCGGGCCGCGCTGCGCGACCGCATCGCCGAGGCGCTGTACTGCCACGAGTGGCCGCACAAGCAGATCTGGCAGCAGGCCCTCGCGATGGACCGGGAGACCTTCCTGGCGCAGGCCGATGCGGTGCTGGCTGTGCTGCCGTCGCCTGTGGACCGGGCCGCTGTCCTCCGCGAAGTCGCCGAGGTCGTGTTCGCCCTCGACTTCGACGAGCTACGCGCCACCGACAGCTTCGACAGCCACCGGCAGGCGTGGGAGCTCGGCACGATCGACGCACACAACCTGCTGCGCCGCATGGCCGACGAGGCGCAGCAGCCCGAGGCGCGCACGCCGTGCAGCGAGCCGAACGGCTGTGACCCGGACGGCGACCTGTGCGACCAGCACGAGACGGAACTCGCCCACGCCGAGGGCGAACACGCGTTCTGCGGCGTCACCTGCGAGGTGGAGTTCCCGACCGAGATGCTCCGCAACGGCATCCTCGCGAAGGGCTATCCGGGGACGGCTGGGATGTTGGACGAGCTGCTACGCCGAGCCGCCACCGAACCGAAGGCCGCCGTTGTCGAGTCCGAACCCGACGATGGGCCCCGGCTGCTGTTCTGGGAAGGGCCCGCAGGCGCATCCTTCAGCGACGGTCGTGTCACGGTTCCGATCAGCAGGGGCGTCAACCTCGCGGAGTTCGCCCCGGTCGGTGATCTGGTTCTGCCGCTCCAGTCCGCGCAGACGTTGCGCGACACACTGAGCCGCCTGTTGCGTGAGGGCGGCGCCGGACCGCTGCCAGCCGACGAGGCGCAGCCCTGCGGGACGCGCCCGTGTGGTCACGACGACTACCACGACGCCCACCCGTGGCACGACCGGCCGGACGTGTGGTGTCCCGGCATCACCGTCGAGACGCCCGCCGAGGAGCCGCGGCAGTGATCGGCGTCGTCGCCTACGTGCTCCTCGTCATCGCCACCGCCGGATTGCCCACCGGCCTGTGGCTCCACTTCCCGCCCTGGAGGAACCGTTGACCCGCACCCACACCCCCGACCAAGTCACCACCGACGCTGACGGCCGGAAGACGACCATCGTCACAACCAAGCGGGCCTGCAACGGCTGCGGCGAACTCGTCGGCGACATCACCGAGGCCGAGATGACCGCCGCCATCGCCGGACGCCCCCTCCCCGACGTCCGCCGCGAATGCCCCACCTGCGCGCCCACCGCACCCCCGCCCGCCTGCCGCCCCATGCAGGTCGTCGCCGGAGAGGGCTACTGCCTGCTGCGCGACTGCGACCACGACATCGCCACCGACGCGGACTACTGCGGCGAGGTCCGCGAGGAGACCGTGTGCGCCATCCACTCGCAGTTCAGCCCCGGGTTCGAGGACGCCTACGAGGTCGTCACCCACGCCGAGCCCTGGCCCTGCAAGCACACCGAGGAGCCCACCCCGTGAAGACTCCCTGCCCCGCCTGCCGGGCCCGCGCACGCCAGCCCCGCCACTACCTGTGCGACCAGTGCTGGGGCAACCTCCCCGGCCCCACACGCCGCGCCCTCAACCGCCGCGACAGCAAAGCCACGACACGCCTGCAGGAGCTCCACCGGCAGCTCGCCGCGGGCATGCACCTCGCCGACATCCAGGTGACGCCATGACCACCACCAACCCCGCCGAAGAACTCCGCACCGCAGCCCAGAGGTTGCGCAGCATCGCGGCCGACGCCACCGAAGGGCCCTGGCACAGCGAGGACCCCAACACCCGCTGGGGCGACGACCACGACCAGCGGCTCGTCGGCGGCGGCAAGACCCTCGCCGCCTTCAACAACCGCCGCAACGGGCCACTCAACGCCGACTACGCCGCCGCCATGCACCCGGGCGTCGGCGCCTCGCTCGCCGACTGGCTGGACTGGGCAGCCAGGCAGGCGGACATGAACGCCACCCGGCCGCCCCGGCGGCGCTTGGACCTGACCGAAGCCCTCGCCGTGGCCCGCCAGACCAACGGCGGTGACCGCCCGTGATGTGGCTCGCTCTCTGCCCCGCCGCTGCCCTCTGCGTCGCCCTCGGCTGGTACCTCGGCCGCTCCACCGCCCACGTCCGCCCGGTCGTCGTCGGCGCCACCCGCGAGCAAGACGACGCCGCGTTCCTCGCCGACGAACGCGCCCGCTTCGACGCCCTCATCGCCGACCTCGACATCCCCGACGACCACAACCCCAGGACCCCGGCATGAGCGAGAAGCCCTCCACCGAACAGCAGCTCACCGAAGCAGCCGACGCCCTGCGCGCGATCGGCAAGGCATGCATCGTCGTCAAACCCACCCTCGACGTCCCCTACCCCGACGACCCCCGCTGGACCCCATGGACCCGCTGGGTCGAACGTCCCGCCCGGACCGCCTCCAACCTCGGCATCCTGCTGCGCCGCCAGCTCGGCACCGGACCGAAACCATCCACGTGGCAGAGCAACGCCGCGACCCGCCTGTACGACGCTGCCCGACAGCTCGCCGACGAGACCGTCGGCCACACCGCGGCCTGCAAGTGGCACAACAACGGGCACGCCTACTGCTCCTGCCCGGCCTGGCCCGCCGCGTGCGCAGGCGTCGACGCCACCCTCAACGCACTGAACGGAGAAGAGGAATGAGCGACAAGCCCTCGTCGAGCGGCGACCTGTACATCACGCCGTTCAAGTGCCCCTTCTGCGCCGGCGGTCTGACCCTCGACGACGAGGGCCGCCACGTCGAGCGCTGCTACCACTGCGCCGGCATCGGCCTCACCGACCAGCCCTGCGGCGAAGCCGAACGCGCGCCACGTCCGCCAGGCGTGATGCGCGCCCCGTGCGCCGACTGCGCCTACCGGCCCGGCTCCCCGGAGCTCGAGGCCAACGGCGCCCAGCTCCCCGACGAGGAGCCGTTCTTCTGCCACCAGGGCGTCCCCGTCTCCGCGTCCGGCACCTACACCCCCGTCGCCATGTTCCGCGGGCTGCCGCTCGGGCTGATGGTGTGCGCCGGCTGGTGGGCCCACCGCACCGGCGAAGCGCTCCCCGGCAAGCCGTACCGGGAGATCCCCATCACCGAGGACCAAGTCGAACAGCGGTGGGGCCACAAACCAACCACCCCGCAGGAGGACTGACCATGCATGACCCGCTCACCGTCGCCTTTGAGATCCGCCGTCCCTGGCCGGGACGCTCACCCCTCCCAGCAGCAGACCGACTGTCCGTGCGCTGGCGCATGCGCCTCCACCACACCTGCACTCCCCGCTGTGGCGAGGACCCGCCCCACCGCGACGGTGCGTTCCCCTGGTGGCGGCCCTCCAGCTACAGCTCGTTCTGGCGCCTGAACGGCCGGGACTACCACTGGCCCGCCCTGATCACCGTGTGGCACCGCGAGCCGGGCGGACGCGACGGCCTGACGGTGTGCAGCAAGCGCGTCCAGCGACGCGACGGCACGTGGAGGCGCACGCGCGGCTGGCAGTGGCACGTGCACCACTGGCGGCTCCAGCTCCACCCCTACCAGCAGCTCCGGCGCAGCTTCCTCACCCGCTGCGCATGGTGCGGCGGACGCTCCGTCAAGGGCGACCGGGCCGATATCTCCCACCAGTGGAACGGCCCACGCGCCCGCTGGTGGCAGGGCGAGCGCGGCCTGTATCACCGGGACTGCTCGGCGATCAAGCATGCCCACTCCACCTGCGTCTGCGCCCGGCCGGCACTGGACCACGACATCTACGGAAAGTGCGCCCGCTGCAACCTGTTCCGGCCCTTCGGCTTCACTGACGCCAACCTCGCACGGGCGCGGGAACTGGCAGCAATCCCGCACGGCGGACGGAGCGCGAAGTGACCGACCGTCCGACCGTCGACACGATCACCAGCGACCAACTCGACCACCTCCTCGGCCTGGAACAGCGCCTCACCGATCTGCAGGCCGAGGCCGGCCGGCAGAAGGACGCCCTGGAACGCCGCGCCACCCGCGCCGAGGAGCAGCTCGCCGCGGTCGACGGCGCGTACCCCGAACGCGCCCAACTCGTCGACCTGCTCAAGCGGACCGAGGCGCACCTGTCCGCCCTCCACGGCAGCGTCGCCCGACACGACCAGCTCGCCGCGAACCTCGCCTGCGCAGGCTGCGAGCTCCGCGACACCATCCGGGCCGCGCTCGCTGTAAGCAACCGCGCCGACCTCGACGAGCCTAAGGACCGCTGACCCATGACCGACACGGCCAACCTGCAGAACCTCATCGGCGAATGGGTCAGGGTCCACAACCCCGACGCCCACGTCGCCTGGACCGGCCAGCTCACCGGTCTCGCCGACACCCCCTCACTCGTCCTGCGCACGGGCCCCGGCGAGACAGCCGTACTGCCCCAGGACTTCACCGTCGAGCACCTCGAACTCCAGCCCGCTGACGAGACAGACGACGACCACGGCAAACCCCTCCACTGCCGCACCTGCGCCGACACCTACCTCGGCACACCACCCCCAGCCCCGCCCGTCACGCTGGACGTCCGCCTCTCCGCCCCGTTGACGAAGGAGCAGGCACAGCGCCTGCAGAGAGTGATCCAGGCGGCGCTCGACGCGCGGGAAGACCGCACGGCCGAGGCCGAGGCGGAACTCGCCCGACTCCGGGCGGGTGAGGAACCCGTCACCGACCCGTACATCGAGCACACCCCCGGCCAGTGGCTCTACACCTGGAACCGGCTCACCCCCGAGCAGCGCCTCGAGCACGCGGCCCGCATCATGCGGGACTGCGTCGACGCCAGCCAGTGCTTCATGGAGAACCACCGCCGCCGCCTGTCCGAGGAGAGCAAGGCGTGGGTACGGCTGGCCCGCGTCGAAGACGTGGTCGCCGACATGGAGAACATCACCGGCGCCAGGCACTGGGCCCGCATCCTCCACAAGGCCCTCAGCGGTCAGGACACCCCAGAAGACACCACGACGACGGACGCGACCAAGTCCCGCCCGAGTGCCGACACGATCACCAGCGGCCAACTCGACGACCTGCACAACCAACTGGACCGTGCCCAGCGCGTAGCCATGGACGTCCTCGACGACGGCCCCATCACCCGCGTGCACGACCTCGCCAACGAATGGCGGAAGACAGGCCAGGAACCGAACGCCTGGATCTCCATGGAAGACGCGGCAACGGCCGTTCTCACCGCCCTCGCCGGGGCGCGCCTGGACGCGCAGGACGTCACCCGGCTCCTGGTCGACCGGCCCTTCCGCTCTCTGCGGCAGAAGCCCGACACCGCCGCGTCTGCCCCCGACGAGCCCAAGGAGCAGTAGTCCCATGCCCGTCGGCCGGCCGTTCCGTCTCCACCTGCCCCACCAGGCCGTCCTGGACGGCTGGGTGGAGCCGGACGGCCAGGCGGTCGCCGTCGACGACCCCGACTACGGCCTCACCACCAGCGCCCCCACGATCGCTGACCTGCTCCGCGGCTACGGAGGCGGCCACATCACCTGGCCCGACCAGCACGACCCCACCCCGCACCACCAGCAAGAAGAGGGGGAGCACACGTGATCTGCACCCTGTGCAACACCCGCACCATTGAGCACGGCGGCTTCCTCTGCCCCGCCTGCACCCGCACCACCCACGACCGCCTCCAACGCCTGCCCCGCATGTGGACCGCCCTCGAAGCATGGCTCGCCCCCGGCAGCACCACCACCACGGCCTACGGCCGCACCCCCCTCACCGAAGCCCCCCTCCCCGTACGCGAGGAGGTCCTCGACCTCCGTGCAGCCGGCGGCATCGTCGGCGTCCTGGAGGACTGGCGCGCAGCCGTCCACGAAGCCCGAGGCTTCACCCTGCCCGCCCTCGCCGCGAGCTTCGAGCACCGCGTGACGATCGCGGCCCACGCCCTGGACAGGAACCTCGACTGGATCGCCCGCTGGTACATGGGCCCGACCTTCGCCGAGGAGATCCGTCAGCTCACCGCCCGCGTGTACGGCGTGATCCAGCCCGGCCACGACCACGAGAGGCCCCCCTTCCTCGGCTACTGCATCGCCGTCGACACCTCCGGCATCGTCTGCGGCGCCAAACTGTGGGCCTACATGGACCGCCCCGTGAAGTGCGAGTGGTGCCTGTGCCCCTACCCCCCGGACACCTGGCTCGCCCTCGCCCGCCACCAACCCGGCCGCCAGACCACGAAGCCTTCCGATGCTGAGCAAGCCGCGGCATAAGGTCAGGGCGGACAGCACGGTGCCCGGCCTCAACTCCACTGAGACCGGGCACCGCTGCACGTACGAGCTACTCCTCGGGCTCTTGTGTGAGGTCCGTACGCTGCCCCTGCCGCGACACGCGTGCACGGAAGTACGGCTCGATGACTCGCCAGTCGAACAGCCGCATGCGCCCAACTTTCTTCGCCTGCTCAAGAGGTACTGGCCACGCCGGGTCTTCCTCGGCGAGCTGCCGGCACCGCTGCGCGCTGATCCTCTTCAGCCCCGCGGCCTCAAGGCGCGCGGGCATGTCGGCGAACGAGATCAAGTCCGGGCCTCCCGTCTCGTCGACTTCCTCGGGCGGGGAGTCGGGCATACCCCCATCCTTCCAACTTCCTTGTTTTAATACAAGGAAGTTCGCTACTCTCGAACTGGCACCAACGGAAAACCCCTCGGCCCATGCGGAGTTGCACCTCCGGGCCGAGGGGTGGACCCGTCCTCAGCGATCAGAAGGAGCAGGTCCGTGCCTGACCTTACCCAGCCCGAACCCGTCGACGTAGCCCTCCCCGGCACCCCCATCACGCGCGGCGAGTACGCCCTCCGCCTGTGCGCCGCTGCGAGGGAGCTGGGATGACGAAGAAGCCCACCCCCAGCAGCGAGGCCCGCGACCTCCGCGCGCTCCTGGAGACCGTCGTCGAGGCACTCACCCTGCCGCGCGACCTCGACGCCTACGACACCCGCATCCTCCGCCGTGCCAGCCTCGTCCGCGTCCTGGTCCGCGAGACCCTCACCGACGGCCCGGACCGCCTCGGCTGGAACCTCGACTACCTGCGCCAGCAGCTCGCCCAGGAGGACACCGAGGCAGCCGAGCGGGAGAAGAACAAGTGCCGCCGCTGCGGCACCCCCTTCAACCCGGCCGACACGGCGTTCGACGGCCGCGCCCGCCACAACGACAGCCCGTGGTGCCGCCGCTGCGTCGACATCTGCGGGGACGGGGGCACCGAACACGTCTGCGTGATCTGCGACCCTCAGCGGTACGGGGGCGGCCAGTGAAGCGCGTCCGCCGCAACGTCACCCGCTGGTTCCGCCGCCCCGCCACCTCGCCCGGCCGCCGCCCGGCCGCCCCGCTGTGGGTGCGCGGCCTCACCGCCGGCGGACGCCCCATCGTCCTCGGCGTCGCCCTCCTCATGTGCGCGCCCGGCGAATACCACCTCGCCCGCTCGGCCGGCTGGGGCGACCCCTTCGCCTACGGCATGCCGGTCGTCCTCTCCGCGTACGCCGGTATCGCCGCCGCCGTCGCCTCCACCCGACGGCCCGGAGACCGCGGCCGCTGGTCCGCGATCGTCGGCGCGTGCCTCGCACTCGGCCTGGCGATGGCCGCGCAGGTCGTCTCCCACTGGATCGGCACCGGCCACCTCGACGCCGACCAGCCCGCGCTGATCGCCGTCACCTCGCTGGTTCCGCCCGCCGTCGTCGGACACCTGCTCCACCTCGCCGCGACACCCCCGGCCGCCGACGAACAGCCCGAGACGGAACCGGCCGAGGTCACCGGGCAACACGCCCCCAAGCCGACCCGTGTCCAGGTACCGGCTTACGTCCCCGAGCCCTTCACCTCGAAGCCGTACAAGCAGCTGCTGCCCGCCCTGCCGGAACCTGCGGCGGAACCGGATTCCGGGCCGGGACTGGAGCCCAGCGCGGTTGACGTTCTCGCACGTCAGCACCGCGTGCGCCCCGAGCAGATCCGCACCGTCGCGGAACTGCTCACGGTCACCCCAGAGCTGTCCGGCAAGGCCGCCGGACAGGCGATCGAGCGTGGGGACCGGTACGGGCGTCGTGTGCTGCTCGCCGCGCGGGAACTGCGGGGGGTGCGGTCATGAAGTGGCTCCTCCTCGGCGCCCTCCTCGGGCTCCTCGCCGTCTTCCCCACGCTGCGGGCCCTCGTGGTCGCCGTCGTGACGGCCGTGGCCCCCCAGCCCGTCCTGATCGCGTTCGTCCTCGGCCTGGCCGCCCGCCCGTACCTGCCCCGGCCGGGAAGGCGGACGGCATGACCGAGCCCGCACAGCGGCCACAGATCGGCTACGACCTCGCCGGGAACCCCATGTACGCGGCGCCGCCCGTACCGGCCTCCGTGGGACAGCACCCCACACAGCCGCTCCAGCCGCTCCGGGTGTACCCGGTCGGCACGTACATCGCGGGCGGCTGCCTCGCCCTCGTCGCCTTCACCATCGCGGCCGTGGCCGTCGCCCTGGTGGTGTTCGGGTTCGCGATCCTCGCCGCCGTCCTCGGCCTCGTCGCAGTCGCCCTGACGATCTGCGTCCTGGTGCTGCGCGGCATGTACCGGGACTACCAGAAGGGCCGCTGACCCGCCCCTTCCGCACCCCCACGGCACCAGCCCGTGGGGGTGCGGTGGGGCCGGACAGCCCGGCCCACAAACCACAGAGGAGAACTGATGCCCGACCTGCATCTGACCATTAGCCAGCCCGATCCGGGCGACTGGCACGGCCGCCTCGACGTCCTCGAAGCCCTGGAAGCCGCAGGCTGGACCGGCGACGCCGACATGCCGCTCAACATCCTGCGCCACCCGTCCGGCGCCGTCTGGGCCTTGATCAACGAGTCCGGCGACTCCGGACTCACCTGCCCCAACGGCGCGAACCCCGACTTCCCCTCCGACACCCCGTCTGTCGTAGTCATTGCCGCCTGCCTCGCCGCCGCGGCCACCCCCGAGACCAACGAGGGGAACTGACCCATGGCCGACGACCTTCGCTTCGGCGACTTCACCCTCGGCGAGAAAGCCCGCATCGGTGTCCTCGTAGCCCGCATGGCCAAGCGCGGCGCGGCCGGTGACAGCGTCGACATCAGCGACCTGAAGCGGCGTATCGAGCGCATCGAACGCGCAGCGATGCGCCGCAAGCAGAAGCAGTAGCCCCGCCCCGGGGACGGCCGGTCACCGCCAAGCGTCGGGCCGTCCCCGGGCCCCAAGCCCCAGCAAGGAGCAAGGAACCCCTCAGCATGAGCAACGTCGTCCGGCTCCACAAGGAGGCGGCCCTCGACACGCCCACAGCGGCCGCCGTCCCCGAGACGCCGTCACCCGAGGCCGCCCCGAAGCCCGCCGAGGCCCCGAAACGCGGCTGCCGCATCCGTCTCGCCGCACTGCGCCAAGCCGTCGTCGAGACCCGTACCGACCCCGTCTACCGGGCCGCCGTACGGCACAGCGCCTACATCATCGGCGGCACCCGCGTCCTCACCCGCCGCGCCTGGGAGGCCCGTACCACAGCCCGCCACGAGCGGATGATGCGGATCGCCGAAGCCGGCGGCAACGAGGAGCTCGTACGGCAGTGGGAACAGCGCGCCTACGCCTACCGCTTTGCCCGCCACCGCCGCCGCATGGAGCTCCTCCAGATGGCCGTGAACGCGCCGAAGGCCATCGCCTCCGCCCTCGGCTCGGCCGTGTCCGTACTCCTCCTCATCGGCGGCATGCTCGCCTACGCCAACCGCGACCCCAGCGACGTCCTCACCCCCCTCGGCGCCGTCATCGACCTGGTGGCGTGGCTGGCGTTCATCGCCGGCGTGGTGTGGGAGCCGGTCCTCCTGTCCCTGCCGGGCCTCGCGCTCGCCGCGGTGTGGGCGGTCGGCCGCCACCAGAAGACCGCACCCGTCTGGGCCCTCCCTGCAGACGCCGAGGACCGCGACGTCGTTCCCGACGAGAACGCCATCATGCGCGCCCTCGGCAACCTCGGCATCGCCCCCCTCAACAAGGCCATCAAGGAAGGCTGGCAGCCCCGCTGGGTCCAGCCCACCGTCCGCTCCGGGAACGGCTACCACACCCAGCTGCAGCTCCCCCAGGGCGTCACCGTCGAGATGATCGCCGGGAAGAAGAACGTCCTCGCCCACAACCTGCTCCGTAAGCCCGTCGAGGTGTGGCCGACCGAGCCCAGCAAACTCCCCGGCGTCCTCGACCTGTGGGTCGCCGACCAGGGCTCCCTGTCCGGGAAAGTCCCCCCCTGGCCGCTCCTCGCCGAGGGCACCACCGACTACTTCAAGGGTGTCCCCGTCGCCGTCTCCCAGCGCGGCGAGCAGATCACCGGCAAGCTCATGGCCGCGAACTGGATGGTCGGCGGCATCATGGGCTCCGGCAAGAGCTCCCTCGTCATCGCTCTACTGCTGGGCGCGATCCTCGACCCACTTGTCGACGTCGAGGCGTACGTCATGGCGTACAACGTCGACTACGACCCCCTCAAGCCCCGCATGCGGGTACTGGTCAAGGGCGACGAGGACGAGCAGATGAAGGCCGCCCTCAACGCGCTGCGCGGCCTGCGCGAGGACGTCACCGAGCGGGGCAAGCTGCTGGAGGAGTACGGCGGCGACAGCGTCAAGCTCACCCGCGAACTCGCCCTGAAAGACCCGCGGATGCGGCCCAAGGTCGTCGTCTTCGACGAGTGCCACGAGCTGTTCATGCACAAGGACTACGGCAAGGAGGCCGCAGAGCTCGCGGTGAAGGTGATGAAGAAGGCCCGCAAGGTCGGCATCACCCTCATCTGGGTCACCGTCTCACCCACCGCCGACAGCATCCCGCGCGACGTCACCCGCAACACCAGCCACCGTGTCGCGTTCGCCGTCGGCGACCACGTCGCCAACGACGGCCTCCTCGGCTCCGGCAAGCACAAGGCCGGCATCACCGCCACCACACTCATCCCCGGCGAGGACATCGGCACCGCCGTCACCGTCGGCTTCACCGCCAAAATGTTCGAGGTGATCCGCTCCTACTACGTCGCCCGGGACCCGGAGAAGGGCATCGACGAGGTCACCCCGGTCGTCGAGCGCGCCATGGCCTTGTACGAGGGCACCGGACCCGCGGCAGAGCCGTCGTTCGAGCCGGCCGACCACCTCGCCGACATCTGCGCCGTCCTCGGCAAGGAGACCCGCATGCGTACCCAGGAGGTCCTGCAGGGCCTCGTCGAACGGAAGCCGGATGTGTACCGCGACTGGACGTTCGCCGACCTGAAGCAGGCCCTAGAGCCGTACGGGGCTGCCCCGTACAAGAGCAACGGCGTCCAGGTCGTCTCCCGCGACCGCGTCCAGGACGCCGTCCTCGAGCGCCTCGCCGAGGACGCCGAAGGCATCGACGACGAGTAGGGAGGCGCCGGGATCTCGGGGAGTTCTCCCTGACCGCCTCCCCGCACCGCATCCCCCGGCATGACCTGCACAGATGATCACTCAGGGAGGCGAGGGAGGCAGCTGGCACAGGCCCGCAGGAGACGGGAAACGGCCGGTCCGGCATCCCCCGGCCAGCCTCCCTCCCTGCCACACTGGAGGCTCACGCCGGGACCGCCGGGCACCGAAGTCCCCCGCCGCGCATCCTCCGTCACGGCGGGGCCTTCGCGTTAGCCCGCGTCCAACTCGTCTGCCAGCAGAGCCAACTCCAAAACCGCGCCACGGATCATGATCGCGTACGCGTCGTCAGGGCACGGCGACCCATCGATACCCGCATTCGGATCATCAAGACACTCATGGTCGACGTACGCATCGGCCGCAGCATCGATCTTCTCGATCTCCGCCACGGACCGCAGATACGTCCCCCTGACCCCGGCCTCATCAATCGCCTCCTCGAGGTCACCAGCGACGACGGCGATGTCCGTGAGGTGCTCGGCGCAAGCCGCGTCACCAACCTGGTTACAGATGGCGCTCTGAGGACTGTTGGCGTCTCTGAGCTTGGGAACCCACTCAGTAGTCAGCTTGGGACTACTGCTGGACGTGGTGCTGGCGGCTGACGTGCTGTCGCCACCGCTGGATGTGCACGCGCCGACCCCGAGCATGAGTACGGCCGCGAACGCGATGGAGATGCGCGTGTGGTGCATGAGGTACCCCCCTCTTCCTGTGTCCGGCGAGAGTAGGCCACCAAGGACCAACAAAGCGGAGAAACCAACCAGAGCACGACCGCGGCCGCCAGCCGCCCACAGACGGCCACCGAAGAAGCCCTACGCCCACAGCCGCCCCTGACGCACCATAGGCACCATGGAGCTCAACCACCCGCCCCGAGGCCGCCTCACAGCCGCACAGACCGCCACGCTCCTCGGCGTGACCCGCGAGAACCTCCGCCTCCTCGTCCACCGCGGCAAACTCACCCACGTCGGCGGCACCCCACGACGTCCCCTCTACGACGCCAACGAGGTCGCAGCCCTCCACGCCACCCGCGCCGAACACTCAGGCCTCCTCACCACCCTGCGCCAACAACGCGATCCGCTTGACGCGCAGGTCAGACGGGTGTAACGATCTCCACGCACACCCATGTCCAAAAACGGACACCACACACCGCATGACAAAGGCCCCGGAAGACCAGACGCCGGGGCTTTCGCTATGCCCGGCGCCCGCCGCCCGGCAGGCCGCTCAGGCTGGCCCCTGACACCCAGTCACGCGGCCCAGCACACCCAGGCAGCGGGCGCCACCCACGGGGAGGCGACATGGCCGCCAACCCCCGCAACGGACGCCCCTACCGCCGCCTCTGCAAAGACCAGCGCGCCCTTGGCCTGCCCTGCTGGATCTGCGGCCACGACATCGACTACAACCTCACCGGCTACGCCGCACAGCGCAGCGCCTGGGCCTTCACCCTCGACCACGCCCAACCACTCTCGCGTGGCGGCAACCTCCTCGACCCCGCCAACGCCCGCAGCGCACACCGCCGCTGCAACTCGCAACGCGGCAACCGCACCACCACCACCAGCACACCCCAACGAGCCTCCCGGAGGTGGTGACTTGACCGTCATCGTCGGCCTGGTCCACCGGCAGCGCGTCCACCTCGCCGGAGACTCCGCAGGCATCAGCGGATACCAACTCACCATCCGCCGAGACCCCAAGGTCTTCACCAACGGCCCCTACACCTTCGGCTTCACCACCTCGTTCCGCATGGGCCAACTCCTCCGCCACGCCTTCGAACCCCCACACCCCGAAGGCAACCTCGACCGTTTCATGGCCACCAAGTTCGTCAACGCCGTCCGCACCTGCCTCAAGGACGGCGGCTGGGCCCGCAAGGACTCCGAGCAGGAACAAGCCGGCACCTTCCTCGTCGGCATCCACGGCCACCTCTTCACCGTCGACAGCGACTACCAAGTCAGCGAACCCGCCGACCAATACGCCGCCGTCGGCTGCGGCGACGAACTCGCCCTCGGCGCCCTCCACGCCACAGCCCACCTCGGCCTCAAACCACGCGAGCGCCTCACCGCCGCACTCCACGCAGCCGACCACCACAGCGCAGGCGTGTCAGCCCCCTACACCTACGTCAAGGAACCCCGCTGAGAGGAGCTGGCAACCATGACGTACGAACGGGATCAGGCCAGGATCGCCGAGCGCTTCAAGACCGCCACGGCACGCGGCCGCCTCCGCGTCCTCACCCCGCGGAACTCCGCCTGGATGGCGCGCACCGGCCTCGCCTGGTGGATCGGCTACGCACTCCACGAACCCCGCGAGTTCGCCTACACAGCGCCACGGCGCATCGCCTGCCGCCTCCTCGGCGAGCACAACCCCACCTGCGTCGGACGCCCCGCACCACACCCCCGAAGGTGGTGACCCAGTGTCCAAAGAGGCCCGCCACATCGAGATCGCGTGCACCGTTCACAGCCCCGACAACCTGCCCCTGAAGGACGGCGAGCAGATGTACGCCGACGACGTGATCGGGGAGATGCAGGACGTGGTGAGCGCCGCGCTCACCGAGTGGTACCAACAGCGCGGCCACCAGCTACTCACACACGAACCACTGGTCGCGTGACCGATCATGCTGGACAACCTACTGCGCGGCATCGCCCAGCCGTACGCCATGCACCCCGGCTACGAAGAGGGCTGGCAACTGTGAGTAAGCCATGCCTCACACTGTCAGTCCCATCAGCCACCATGGGCACATGACGACATATGACGGACCGGCCACGGTCATCGCAGACGGCACCGAGTACGAGGTAACAGCCCAGCTCACCGATACTTCCAGGGAGTGGTACGGCTCCCTCGACGTACCCGACGGAGCGGCAGCGTGGGCCATCTTCGAGGCCGACGACACCAAGCTGCGCATCGGCGATCGCGACGGAGACTTCATCGCGAAGGGCGGCTCCCCCGACATGACCATCCAGGGCAGCGGCCGGCCTCCCTTCGGCAACTGAGCAACTGCGCCCGCGGCCGTAGAGGTGGTGACGCGCCGTGCTGTATGTCGTCACCGGCCCGCCGGCCGCGGGCAAGTCCAGCTGGATCAACGCCCGCGCCCGGCCCACCGACATCGTCATCGACCTCGACCGCATCGCCGTCGCCCTCGCAGGCCCCGGCGCCCCCAGCTGGCAACACGACCCCACCCTCCTGAAAGTCGCCCACCGCGCCCGCTTCGCCGCCATCGACGAGGCCGTCAAGCACCGCGACACCGTGGACGTCTACCTCATCCACACCATGCCCAGCCCCAAAGCACGCGCCCGCTACCAGCGCCTGGACGCCGAGGTCGTCACCGTCGACCCAGGCCAGGACATCGTCATGCAGCGCGTACGGGACATGCGGGACCCGGCCATGACCGCGGTCGCCACCCGCTGGTACCGCCAGCACGCCAGACGCCAGCACGGCCGGCCAGCAGGACGCCAGGCCTCCCGCCCCTGGTGACCCAGCGTGCACCCCACTCCGGGTGGCAGGCCAGGGTGCCGGCCCGCCCCGGTCCCCCGGCCGGTCGGCACGGCCAGCACCACGGCGAACGCACGGCGTGAGCACCCAAGGTGATCGCGTCGGTCACTCATCGCGAACTTCACGCTGAGCTGCGGCGATGCCCCTTCCTTGTGCCTGGGGGAGGGGGGCCTTGGGCCATCGTGACGGGTGAGAGGCGGGCGACCCAAAAGCCCTTGTCGCCCGATTTTTTGCGCGGCCGGTTTTTCACGCGAAGCGCGCTTCAGCGAAATAGCGAATGTCACTCTGCGTGACATGACTGTGTGTGACGGGCGGTGGTGATCTTGGGTGCCGTGTCCGCAGCGATCAAGACCGAGATCGCTCAGCTCAAGGTCGAAGACCTCGCCCCCGGTATGACCGCCCTCGCCCTCAGCCTCGCCCGCGCGGTCGACGCCTCGGCCAAAGCTCCCACCGCGAAGGCGGTCGCGGCCCGTGAACTGCGCGCCGTGATGCGCGAGCTGCGGGTGATGGCCCCGGTCGGGGAGGAGGGGGACGTCGTCGATGACATCACTCGTCAGCGAAGCAAGCGCCGTGAGGAGGCGCGTAAGCGCCGGTCCGGATGAGCCGGTGTACGGCGCCCAGGAGCCGCGGATCTTCACCGTGCCGGACACCGTGCTGTCGACGGCCGGGCAGGAGGCCATCGACCTGGCCCGCAAAGCCGGGCTGAAGCTGGACCCGTGGCAGCAGTTCGTCCTCAACCAGGCGATGGCCGAGGACGACGAAGGCGGGTGGGCCGCCTTCGAGGTGTGCGTCAACGTCCCCCGGCAGAACGGCAAGGGCGCGATCATCGAGGCCCGGGAACTGTGGGGCCTGTTCGTCGGCGAAGAGGAACTGATCCTCCACTCGGCGCACGAGTTCAAGACCGCGAAGTCCGCGTTCAAACGGATCGAGCGCCTGATCCGCCGATGCCCTGACCTGCTCAAACGCGTCAAGACGTTCCGGCAGACGGTCGGTGAGGAAGCCGTCGAGCTGCACGACGGGCGGATGCTGCGGTTCATCGCCCGCTCCAAGGGCTCCGGCCGCGGCTTCACCGGCGACTGCAACATCCTCGACGAGGCGATGATCCTCGGCGACGAGGCGATGGACGCGCTGCTGCCGACGATGGCGGCCGTGGAGGACCCGCAGATCTGGTACCTCGGTTCGGCCGGCATCGGCGCGCCGAGCGTGCAGCTGGGCCGTCTGCGCCGCCGGGCCGAGGCGGCGCTGGAGAGCGGTGTGCCGGATGCGTCGCTGGCGTACATGGAGTGGTCGATCAACCCGCACGTGAAGGAGTGCCGGCAGGGCTGTACGGACCACGACGACGCGGCGAGCGATGAGGCGGCGCTGAAGTCGAACCCTGGTATCGGCTACCGGCTGTCGCTGCCGAAGGTCCGTAACGAGCGGACGACGCTGAGCGTGGCCGGGTATGCGCGGGAGCGGCTGGGTGTGGGTGAGTACCCGGTGGAGGAGGGCGAGTCCTGGTCGGTCATCGGCCGGGAGGTGTGGGAGGCCCTCACGGACGGCGACAGTCAGCCGGAGGACCCGGTGGCGTTCGCGATCGATGTGACGCCGGAGCGGTCGCACGCGTCGATCTGCGTGGCGGGCCGGGCTGGGGGCGGCGCCGTCCACGTGGAGGTGGTCGACAACCGGCCTGGCACGGACTGGGTCGTGCCGCGCGCCAAGGAGCTGACCAGGAAGTGGTCGCCGCGGTGCATCGTGATGGACCCGGGCAGCCCGGCCGGTTCGCTCATCGGAGACCTTGAGGACGCGCTCAGCGAGCGGGACGAAGACGAGGACGAGGAGGGGCGCCAGGAGGGCGCCGGCGGGGGCGAGGAGGCCTCCTGGGGCGAGGAAGACGGCCTGGTCGTTCCGGTGGTGCAGATGAGGACCCGGGACGTCGTGCAGGCCACCGGCCAGTTCTACGACGCGGTGGTGGCCGGGCGGATCGTGCACCTGAACCAGGCGCCGTTGGCCACCGCGCTGGCCGGCGCCAAGAAGCGGGATCTCGGCGAGGCGTGGGCGTGGGCCAGGCGGGGCGTCGGGGTCGATATCACCCCGCTGGTGGGGGTCACGGAGGCGAGGTGGGGGCTGTTCGCGGAGATCGAGGAGCCGGAGGAGGAAGTGGAGCCGTGGGCCGAGTACGGATGACGCCGGCACGCCGGGCGCGGGCGGGTGTGCTGGCGGGCGGGGTGATGGTGTCCGCGGGCGCTGGTCTCGGTCTCGGGCTCGCCGTGGGCCTGGTCGTGGGCGGGGTGCTGCTGGCGGTGTACTGCCTGCTGTTGACGGACGTCGACCGGGGTGAGGGGGGTGGGCCGTGACGAGTCTGTGGCGGGCCGCTCGAGGCCGTACGGAGACGCGGGCGATCAGCACGATCGACGACTACGCGATGGCGCTGCAGGAGGTTTTCGGATACAGCGGCTGGAGCCAGCTGGGGATCACCCAGACGCAGCCCGGGCAGGCCGCGGAGAAAGCGCCGTCGGATCTTCCCGGGTATGCGCAGTTGTTCGCGACGAATCCGGTGATCTGGGCGTGCATGGTGGCCCGTCAGATGGTGTTCTCGGCGCCGCGGTTCACGTGGCAGCGCCTGAACAACGGCACCCCCAGCGAGATGTTCGGGACGGAGGATCTGCGGATCCTCGAGGCGCCGTGGCCGGGCGGGACGACGCAGGACCTGCTCTCCAGAGACATCCAGGACGCCGACCTGGCCGGGAACGCGTACTGGACGCGAGTCGGGGACGAGATGGTGCGGATGCGTCCGGACTGGGTGTACATCGTCCTCGAGCGGCGCGAGCACCGGGGCGGGCTGCTGGGCTGGCGCAAGCTCGGCTACATCTACCAGGAGCCTGGCGAGGAGCCGGTGCCGCTGCTGGCGGACGAGGTCGCCCACTTCGCTCCGATCCCCGACCCGCTGGCGAACTACCGGGGCATGTCCTGGCTCACGCCGGTGATCAGAGAGTCACAGAACGACAACCTGATGGCCCGGCACAAGCGCAGGTTCTTCGAGAACGCCGCGACACCGAACCTCGTCGTACGGCTGGCCCGTGAGGTGAGCCCGGACGCGTTCGCGAAGTTCAAGGCGAAGATGGAGGCCAGCCACAAGGGCGTCGACAACGCGTACAAGACGCTGTACCTGGGCGGCGGCGCGGACGTCACCGTGGTGGGCAAGGACTTCAAGGAGATCGACTTCAGTGCCGTACAGGGCGCCGGTGAGACCCGTATCGCCGCGGCGGCCGGGGTGCCTCCGGTCATCGTCGGTCTGTCCGAGGGACTGAAGGCCGCCACCTACTCCAACTACGGGCAGGCCCGAAGGCGGTTCGCGGACGGCACGATCCACCCGCTGTGGCAGAACGCCGCCGGCAGCTTCAGCACCCTCGTGCGGCCGCCTGGCGGCGGGGCGTCGGGGGCGGTACGGCTCTGGTACGACGCCCGTGACGTCCCGTTCCTGCGCGAGGACGCCCGGGATGCCGCCGAGATCCAGGGTGTGCAGTCCCGCACGATCCGCACGCTCGTCGACGCCGGGTACACCCCGGCGTCCGTCATGGCAGCCGTGACGTCCCAGGACTGGTCCCTGCTGGTCCACACCGGCTTGTTCTCCGTGCAGCTGCAGCCCGCCGGCAGCGGGCCACCGACGCAGGACCGCGTGCGCGCCCTGGTCGCCGAGCTGGAGAACGCACTTCGACCCATCGAGGGAGGGGCCTGATGCCCGTCATGCAATCCGTCGCCCGCGACCTACAGCGGTCGGCGCCGTTCCAGCTTCTGCGCGCCGACGGCGATACCGAAGGCGACGGCCGGACGCTGGCCGGGTACGCCGCGGTGTTCGGCCAGGAGACTGAGATCAACTCGTGGGAGGGGCACTTCACGGAGACGATCCGCAAGGGCGCCTTCCGTAAGACGCTGCGCGAGCAGACGCCGGTCCTTCAGTTCGACCACGGCCGGCACCCCCTGATCGGGTCGATCCCGATCGGTGCGTTCAGCGACCTGCGCGAGGACGACCAGGGCCTCTACGTCGAGGCCCGCATCACGGACAACTGGCTGATGCAGCCGATCCGCGACGCGATCGCCGAGAAGTCGATCAACGGCATGTCCTTCCGGTTCGAAGTCGTGCGCGAGGAGTGGCGCGACGCCCAGGGCAAGCTGGTCAAGCAGGAGGAAGTCCTCGAGCTGCTGTGGCGGCCCGGCGACCGCGGCCCGCTCAAGCGCGAGCTGATCGAGCTGAAATGCCGCGAGCTCGGCCCGGTCGTCTTCCCCGCCTACGCGGGCACCAGCGTGTCCGTACGGGCCCGCGACGTCGCCAACGACCTCGCGCACGACGACGACATGACGCAGCGTCTGCGGGCCTCCCTGGCACGTGACGCCGCCTCGCTCGCACCGCAGGTCCCCGAGGACCCGCAGCTTCGCCGCGAGGTCGCCATCGCCCTGCTGTACGAGCGGCAGGAACCCGGGCAGGACGAGCGGCACTTGGTGCTGCCCGTCACGCCCGGCATGAGCCTTGAGCAGATCGTCGCCACGGCGCGCGAGAAGCTCGCCGACCACCAGGCCGCGCCGCCCGCCGCAGGGCACCCGGCCCCGACCCGTACGACCGGCGCGCCGCCCGCCCCAGGGCACCCGCCGACCCCGAGCAGCACTGACGCGCCGCCCGCCGATGGGCACCCGTCCACACCGGAAACCCCCAGTTCAGAGCGGCTTCGAAGCAGCATCCGTGAGATCGCGGCGCTGATGAAGGACCGCCTGCCCATCGACAAGGACGAGGACTGATGGAACTTTCCCACTCTCAGGCGGTGATCCGTCTCAGGGACATCCAGGCCGAGCTGGAGCGGCTCGGCGAGAAGCCGGAACTGACCGGCGAGGACGAGCAGAGCTTCGACGAGCTCACCCGCGAGTTCGCCGAGGTCGACTCCCACCGCAAGCAGCTGGAGCGCAAGTCGGCTCTGGAGCGGGTGCGTTCGGCGACCAAGACCACCGAACGCCGCCCGACCGCCGTGGGCATCGAAGGCGGAACGCCCACGACTTCGCGGGACGGCTACGACACCGACCCGATCCTGCACCCTGACAGCGTGGAGGACGCCCGGTTCCGCAACCCGTGGGACCTGTCCGAGGTGCGCACGTTCGGCCGGTCCAAGGAGGACATCGCGGCCGAGCTGGGTGCCCGCGCCCGGTCCGCGATCGAGAAGATGCGGGGCTGCAACGACGCCATCCGCTCCACCGCGACGGACATCCTGGAGCGCTGGGACGACGAACAGGGGACGATCGCCAAGCTGTGCCTGGCGACGTCCTCGCCGGAGTACCTGCGGGCGTGGTCGAAGATGGCGCGCGGCCACTCCCACCTGATCTCGGTGGAGGAGCAGCGGGCCCTGGAGCGGGCCATGTCCCTGACGGACACCCAGGGCGGCTACCTGGTGCCGTTCCAGCTGGACCCGACGATCATCCTGACGTCGGACGGCTCGAAGTCCGACATCCGCATGGCCGCACGCACGGTCGTCGCGACCGGCGACGTCTGGAACGGCGTGTCCGCTGGTGCGGTCTCGTGGCGGTGGGCGGCGGAAGGCTCGGAGGCCGGGGACAACGCCCCCGCCTTCGACCAGCCGACCGTGCCGGTGCACAAGGCGGACGGCTTCGTGCCGATCAGCATCGAGGCCCTGATGGACGAGGCCAACGTCACCACCGAGGTCGGCCGGCTCCTGGCGGAGGGCAAGGACATCCTGGAGGCCGCCGCGTTCGCGACGGGCTCCGGCTCCGGCCAGCCGACCGGCCTCATCACCGCACTGGCCGGCACCGCCAGCGAGGTATCGCCGACCACGGCGGAGACGTTCGCGTCGGCCGACATCTACAAGATGGAGGAGTCCCTCCCTGCCCGGTACCGGCGTATGGCGTCGTGGGTGGCGAACAAGCGCATCTACAACCTGGTGCGCCAGTTCGACACGCAGGGCGGCGCGGATCTGTGGGAGCGCATCGGCAACGGGCAGCCCAACGAGCTGCTCGGCTACCCGGCGCTGGAGTCGGAGGACATGGACGGCACGTTCGACCCGTCCGCCACCGCCGACAACTACGTCCTCGTCTACGGCGACCTCAGCAACTACGTGATCGCCGACCGGATCGGGATGACCGTCGAGTTCATCCCGCACCTCGTCGGCACCAACCGCAGGCCGACCGGCCAGCGCGGCTGGTACGCGTACTACCGGGTGGGCGCCGACAGCGTGAACGACGCCGGCATGCGGCTCCTCAACATCGCGACGGCCGCCTGATACGACCACTGGTGAGGCCCGGAAGCAACCTGCTTCCGGGCCTCCCGTACGAGAGAGGAGTTGCGCTGTGGCGATCAAGCGGTGCAGGTCGTCGTTCGCGGCGACCGTGGGCGGAGTGCCCCGGGTGATGAGGGCGGGCGCGCTCGTCAACGACGACGACCCGGTCCTGAAGGGCCGCGAGCACCTGTTCGAGGACGTGGAAACCTACGTGCAGGACCGCACGCGGGTGGAGGAGGCGACGGCGGAGCCAGGCGCCCGCCGGTCGCTGACCCGAACGGTCAAGCGGACCCCCAAGGGCAAGCCGGCCGCCAAGACCAGTGCCGGGAAGCCCCCCACGCAGAAGACAGAACGCGCCCCCGGCGGACAGGGGCAGGACGGTCAGTCCGGCCCGCAGACGACGGAGCCAGGCAGCACGGAAGGGACGGGCGCAGCATGAGGCGCAGCCTGTACAACACGGCCCTGGCCGTGCCGACGATCGCTCCGGCCGCCGAGCGGACCGCGACCGTGACCGGTACGACGGTGGACCGGATGACGGACGAGGGCGGCTTCCGCTCCGCGATGGTCGTCGTCAACGTCGGTGTGGTCACGGACGGCACGCACACCGTCGTCGTGGAGGACTCCCCGGACGACTCCAACTGGACGCCGGTCACGGACGAGTTCCTCCAGGGCAGCGAGCCCGCCATCACCTCGGCGAACGACGCGCAGTCGTACGACATCGGCTACACCGGGCACCAGCGGTACCTGCGTGCGGTCGTCAACGTCACCGGCTCCCCGGTCACCGGTGGCTTCTACGACGCGGTGATCCTGCTGGGCTGGCCGAGGCACATGCCTCCGGCCCGCGCATGACCGGCGGTGACTGGTGCCGTTCGACCTCGGCGCGACCGCGCGCCTGACCGCAGAGTGCCGGGACCCGGGCGGCACGCTGGCCACCGCGGCGACGGCCGTCGTGACGGTCACGCTGCCGGACGATACGACCGCTACACCGGCCGTCACGGAGACTTCGACGGGCCTCTACCAGGCGGACTACGTCACGACCATGCCCGGCCGTCACACGGTGCGCTGGGGGTGGACCAGCCCGGCGCACGCGTACACGGACGTCTTCGACGTCCAGGAGGCGGCGCCCCCGGCGATCCTGTCGCTGGCCGACGCCAAGAAGCACGTCAACATCACCGGCACGCGGGATGACGACGAGCTCCGGTTCTGGAACAACGCAACGACGCGGGCGGTGGAGTTCTACACCGGCCCGGTCATCGCCCGGTCCGTGACCGAGGACCACGACGTCGGCCGTACCAGGGTGCTCGCGCTGCGCCAGGTCCCGGCCCTGTCGCTGACCACGGTGGCGGCCGTCCTGGACAGCGGTACCTCGTACGCGGTCGCCGACCTCGATCTGGACGGCGATACCGGCATCGTCCGCCGTAAGGACGGCGGCTGGCTGTGCGGTCCTCTGCGCGCCACCTACACGGCCGGGCGCGCGAGTATCCGGGAGAACATCACCGCCGGGGCGCGGATCATCCTCGAACACCTCTGGCGCACGCAGCGCGCCGGCCGCCGTGGCGGACTGGCCGGAGGCGGCGACGACTACAGCGTGACCGAGCCGATCCCCGGCCTCGGCTATGCCGTCCCCAACCGGGCCGTGGAACTGCTGGCGCCGGACCGACTTCCCCCAGGAGTGGCATAGATGGGATCGCGTGTACCCGAAGTGATCGACGCCCTGGTGGCGCTGGGACAAGCCGATGGCGACCTGGACGGCGTGGCCGTGTCGGACGGCCCGGAGGTGACCGAGGACAGCGCACAGGACTGGCTGATCATCGGCTTCGACGGCGACCCGGCCGGGGACTTCCAGGCGGCGCAGACCGTGGGCGGCTGGGCCGGACTGGGCACCCGCCGCGAGGAACAGTTCCAGATCACCGTGGCGGCGATCGCGTCACGCGGGGACACCGACGTACGGGCCGCCCGTGCGCGCGCCTATGAGATCGGCCGCGTCGTAGAGACCTGGCTGCGCACGGCGCCGAACCTCGGCCTGCCGGAGCTCGAGGCCGCGATCGAAGCGAGCCAGCTCACACAGGAACAGACCGACCAGGGCGTACAGGCGGTGCTGTTGCTCACGGTGGCCGGCCACGCCTTCACCTAAGGAGAACGGATATGGCTGCACTGACGACGACGGTGGTGCCACTGGCCGGCGCCGCTGTGCCGTACACCGCGGCGGCGGGCGGCGGCGACGACTGCGAGACCGGGCCCGGTGTGCTGCTGATGGTCCGCAACGACGACGCCAGCCCGCACACGGTGACGCTGGTGACGCCCGGCACCGTGAACGGTCTGGGGATCGACGACCGGGACGTGGTGGTGGCCGCGGGCGCGGAGGAGGCGATCCGCGTCACCAGCGACTACCGCAATGCGTCCACGGGCCGGGCCTCGATCACCTACGACGCGGTCACGTCGGTGACCGTGGCGGTTCTCCGGGTGCCCGTCTCGTGACCCGCGTGACGATGACGCACCCGAGCCTGCCCGCCGACCAGCGGATCGAGGTCGATGAGGTGTCGGTGCCTCACCACCAGGCGGCGGGCTGGCAGATCGTCGAGGACCAGCCGCACACCACGTCGCAGACGAAGACGATGAAGGCCGCGGCGAGGCGCCGTCGGCAGTCCCCGAAGGGAGATGAGAGCTGATGGCGACTCCGATCAACGCGTCCACCCGCTACTACCGGCGCGGTACGACGAAGGTGCTGTGGGTGCCGAGCATTGCGGACAAGTCCGCGCCGTTGCGCGGTGAGCTGGACGCGGGCACGGCGCTGGAGGGCGAGACCGGCGCCATGGCTGGCTGGCAGACCACGTCCGGGACGGTGCCCACCCCGGCGCTCGGCTCGCGGTTCACGCCGGTCGTGGGCGGTGAGATCACCGCGGCGGACTCGTCGCTGACGTTCTGGGCGTCGAAGGACGGCAACGATGTGCGGACCCTGCTCACGCGGGACGCTGCGGGGTTCATCGTGTGGATGGACGAGGGCGACGTGTCCGGGCAGACGATGGATGTGTTCCCGGTGACGGTCACCTCACAGGCCAAAGTGAGGGAACTCGACACGGCGGCGCAGATCATGGCCCAGTTCGCCATCACGTCCGAGCCCGCCGAGAACGTCACCATCCCCGCCTGAAATCTGAAGGAGGGGCTGGTTATGCCGAGTTCGGTACAGATCCTGGGCACCGGCCAGCTGGTGGAACTCTCCCGTCGGCTACGGCGCGCGGGCGGCCCGAGGCTACGCCAGAACACATCCCGCCGCCTGCGGCGCGCGGCCGAGCCCCTGCAGAAGGACCTGCAGCAGGCGATCCGCGGCGTGCAGCTGCCCGGTCCTGGCCGCACGACGCGCGGCGGCCCGTCGCCGACGACACGGCCGCTGCGGGCCACCCTCGCCGGGGGCGTACGGATCAGTGTCCGTCAGGGCGGCAGCCCGGGCGCGCGGGTGTGGATGGACCGCTCCCGGCTCCCGGTGGATCTGCGGAACATGCCGTGGGTGATCGAGAACGGGCGGGTGCGGCATCCGGTGTTCGGTAACCGGCGCCGGTGGGTGACCCAGTGGGCGCGGCCGACCGGCTGGTGGTCACGCACCGTCCAGGCCGGTATGCCGCGGATGCGGGCTGAAGTCGAGCGGGTCCTGGACGACGTGCGCCGGGACCTTCAATGAGAAGAGACAACGGATGATCATTTCGTACACGCAGGATGGCGGCACCGTGGAGCGGGTGTCGACCGAGGACCTGTCGGCGATCGAGTCGGCCGCCATCGAGGAGGCCATGGGCGATGTGCCGTGGCGGGCTATCGAGGACCGGCTGCGCGGCCAGGACCCCACCGCGATGCGCGCGGTGTTGTGGGCGTTCCGTAAGAGGGACAAGCCGGAGTTGGAGTTCGGCTCGTTCGATGTGCCCGGGTGGCGGCGCCGGCTGAAGGCGAGTATCGAGCGGGCCGAGATCGACGATGTGCTGACCAGCATCATGACCGAGGCCCTGGCGAAGAATCAGGACTCCGCGATCGACGCGATGCTGCCGCATCTGCGTAGGCTCGCCGATGCTGCGGGCGACATCGACGCTGCGCTCGACGCGCTGGGAAAAGGCCACTTGGCTCCGGGCCGCCAGGACTCCGCGGCCTGATCGTCGAGTACCGGTGGCTGCTCGCGCACTACCTGCACATCCGCCCCTGGGAGATCCGCTACCTGTCCGCCGGCGAACTTGAATCCGCGGTCGCATGGATCAACCGGCACATCGCCACGCGGTGAGAAGTAGTAGAGGGGGGTGAGCTGGTGACCGAGCGTCTGACGTTCACCCTCGCCGGTCGCGATGAGCTGTCCCGCGTCATGAACGGCACGGCCGACAGTGCGGACCGGCTGCGGCTGCGGATGTCCGGCATCACTGCGGACGCCGACGGACAGCTGCGCGACCTGCAGGGCCAGCTCCTGACGACGGCCGACGCGCAGAGGCGCCTCGACGACCGGACGGCTCAGGTCCGCACCCGGTTCAACGCGCTGTCGGACTCGGGGCGCAAGCTGGGCGAGTCCCTGAAGGCGAACCTGATCTCGCTGGCTCCGGCGGCGATCCCGGTGACGGCTGCCCTTGCCGGGACCGCGGCGACGCTGGCGGCTCAGTTCGGTGCGGTGACCCTGGCCGCGGGCGCCTACGCGCTGGCGCTCGGCCCGCAGATCAGCGCGATCAGTGAGGCCGTCGAGGCGCAGCAGAAGTACGAGGACGCCGTCGACGCCTCCGGTGCGGCCTCGCAGGAAGCGGTCAAGGCGCAGCTGGAGTACCAGCGGCAGCTGGAGAAGCTGCCGCCGCCCACGCGGGAGGCCGCGGTCGCTGTCGGGCTGCTGAAGGACAACTACCAGGAGTGGTCCGACAGCCTCGCCGACGATGTGATGGGCCCGTTCAATAAGGGCGTCGCTGTCGCGAATGCTCTGCTGCCGGAGACGACCGGCCTGGTCGAGGGCGCGTCGGCGCAGTTCGACCGGCTGATCACCCTGGTCGGCGGCGGTATCCAGACGCCGGGCTTCGACCGGCTGAATGACAAGGTCACCGACTTCGCCGACCGTACGCTGGATCACGCGGTCGACGAGCTGACGGTGTTCCTGGCCAAGCTCGATTCCGGCGAGCTCGACGACAGCGGTTTCGAGCGGTTCATGGACTACGCCCGCGAGAACGGGCCCGTGGTGTGGGACACGCTGGAGAACGTCGCTGACGCGCTCCTGCACGTGCTGGAGGCCGGTTCCGAGATCGGCGTCAGCATGCTCGACGTCATCAACGTCCTGTCCGGCATCGTCGCTGCCGTTCCCCCGGATGCGATCGCGACGCTGCTGCAACTGGCCATCGCTATCAAGGCGGTACGCCTGGCCACGGTGGGCATCGGCGCGGCCGGGGCCGCGCTCGGTGCCCTGAGTACCCAGGTTGCCGCCGTGAGGGCCGCGTCCACCGGGGCCGGTAGCGGGCTGGCCAGGGTGCGGGCTGCGATCGCCACGCTGCCCGCGCAGGCCCGGATCGGAGCCGCGGTCGCCGGGATCGGTGCCCTCGTCCTGGTCCTGCACGAGCTGTCCGACAACAAGCCCGCCGTCGAGATCGACGCGCTGTCGACGTCACTGAACACGCTGGTGCAGACCGGTGAGTTGACCGGCGTGCTGAAGACGAACCTCGACGAGATGTCGAAGTCGATCGCGATCGTGTCGAAGGGCGCCTCGGACAACAAGCTCGCCCAGCTCACCTCCGACTTCGGCACGTGGGTCGGCATCGCGACCGGGCCCGGTATCTCCACGGCGCGGGAGAACGTCGACGCCTGGGACAAGTCCATGGCGAACCTGGTCAAGGGCGGCAAGCCGGAACAGGCGGCAGCGCAGTACGAGATCCTGCGCAAGGCGTGGATCGCCGGCGGCGGCGACCTGGACCGGCTGAAGAAGTTCACCAACGACTACGACGACGCCCTTGCCGCTCAGCGGTTCGAACAGCAGCTCGCGGCTGAGTCGATGGGCCTGTTCGGGCAGCAGGCCCAGGAGGTCCAGGAGAAGCTGGACGAGCAGAAGCAGTCCGCCGACGGACTACGCCAGTCCATCCAGGCGCTCAACGACGTCAACCGTGCTGCGCTGGGGGCGCAGAACGCCTTCGAGCAGGCCGTCGACGACACGGCTGAGGCGGCGAAGGAGTACGCCGACGTGTGGGAGGCGAGCGGCGGCAAGCTCGATCTGACCACGCAGAAGGGACGTGACGCGGAGTCCGCGCTGCGGGACCTGGCGGCGAGGACCGATGCGGCGACGGCGGCCGCGCGGGAGTCGGGGGCCTCGTGGGACGAGGTCCGCGGGACCTATGAGCGGGGCCGGAAGCAGCTCATCAGGAACGCCAGGCAGATGGGCCTCAACGAGAAGCAGGCCAAGGCCCTTGCCGATCAGATCCTCGACACGCCGGACAAGACCGCCTATCTCAAGGGCGACCTGCAGGACCTGAAAGGGAAGTTGGCCGACGCCAAGGAGCGGCTGCGGAACGCGCCGGACGAGAAGAAGACGCACATTCGCGGTGAGATCCAGCAGCTGAAGGACGCGATCGCCGAGGCACGCCGCCGCCTGGCCAACATCGACGGCACGACGGCCACCACCTACGTGAGGACGCAGTACGAGCGGTCGCACATTCCCGGCCCGCTGCAGCGCAAGGCGGCGGGCGGCCTGATCCAGGGCGCCGGTACGGAGACGTCGGATTCGAACTTGATCATGGCGTCTCACAACGAGTTCGTGGTCCGCGCGGCCGCCGTGCGGCGGTACGGGCTGGAGTTCCTGTCCGCGCTCAACGAGGGGCGCCTGCCCACGGGCCGGGCGGCTCCGTCGGCCGGCATGCCCGCCGCACCGGCAGCATCCTCGGCGGCCACCGGTGAGCGGCAGCGGGTGACGTACAACGTGTATCCCCGCCAGTCGGTGATCAGCGTGGAGGACCTGCGGCTGTTGCAGCGGCAGGAAGAGGCGCGGCAGCGTGTGGGGAGGCCCCGGTAGATGCCCCTGATCACACCGGCGCAGGAAGGTACCCCGCCTGCTGTCGAGGTGCCGGAGATCGGCTACGCGAGCATCACGTACATCGACCCGTCCGGCACGCGGTGGCCGATGACCGATCTCGCAGGCGAGTGGTACGCGCTCGCCGAGGGCGTGTCCGGGCTGGGGGCGGCGCCGTACACGCTGACGTCCGATCCGCATCCGCGGGGTGGGGCCCGGCTCAGGCATGTGCAGCCGGAGCCCCGCACGATCGTGTGGCCGGTCCTGGTCAAGGGGACTGATCACACGACGTTCACGGCGAACTGGCGGGCGCTGGCGAAGGCGTTCACTCGCACCCTGCGACGTGGGCCGGGCGGGGTGCGGGTTCCGGGGACGTTGGAGGTGGCGCGGCCGGACGGCGGCAGGCGCACGATCGCCGTGTACTACGAGGACGGGTGGGACGGGCGCGGGCAGGTGGCGAGCGGTATCACCTGGGACAGCGCGGTCGTGACCCTGTGGTGTGAGGACCCGTACTGGCAGGACGCCAAGGCGGTGGTGGTGCACCGGGAGCAGGGGGTGGGGGAGGACTACCTGGAGCCGTACCCGTCGGTGTCGTCGGGGCAGGTCCTCGGGGCGACCACGGTCGACAACCCCGGGGATGTGCTGGTGTGGCCGACGTGGACGATCACGGGCCCCGCGAGTCTGATCACGTTCACCCGGACCGACACGGGCGACGCGTTCGTGATCGATCCGTCGGAGGTGTCGGGGTCGCTGCTGGCGACCGAGCAGGTCATCGTGTCTACCGACCCGCCCCAGGTACGGAAGCTCACGGCCGAGGTGCAGACCATCGACCTCGGCGCGGCGAGCGCGGGCACGATCACGATCACGTTCGACGGGCAGACCACGGCGTCCATCGCCTACGACGCGGACGCAGCCACCGTGCAGGCCGCGCTGGAGGCGATGTCGAACGTCGAGGCGGGCGAGGTCACGGTGACCGGCGGGCCCCTGCCCGGCACGATCACGCTGTCCTTCGCGGGGCAGTACCTCGGGGTGGACGTGCCCGAGGTCACGGTCACCCCGACCGGGCTGACCGGCGGCACCGTCACCATCAACACCACCACGCAGGGGTCAACCACCAACTGGATCGGTGCCGTCGACTGGCCCGGCGCAGTCCTGTGGCCCCTGGACCCCGGCGACAACGAGGTCACGTTCCAGCTCGACGGCGCCGCCGCGGGCAGCGCGGTCGACCTGACGTTCAACCCGCGCTACGAAACCGCCTGACAACCGGAAGGGGGTGGGGCGTTGGCGATCCAGCTCCTCGTCACCGACCAGGCCCTGACCGTGCAGGGCCGTCCCCTCGCCGACTGGACCAGCCTCGACGTCACGATCCGCTTCAACGAACCCGGTAGCGGGTCCGTCGAGTTGGTCGCGCACCCGTACGTCATGGACCAGCTCCAGCCCGGCAACCGCCTCGTGGTCATCCGCGACGGCGCCATCTGGATGGCCGGCCCTCTGGAGATCCCTCAGGATTTCTCCTGGGGTGTCAGCAGCGAGGGCGAACGCCCGCCAGGCAAGGTCACGGTGAACATCAGCGACGACTTGGCGAGGCCGGCCGGATACGTCACCTGGCCCGACCCGGCGGCGGCATGGTCGGCGCAGCCGGACACCGCCTACCAGCTCACCTCCACGAACGCGGAGACGATCCTCCGCACGCTGGTCAACCTCAACTGCGGGCCCGCCGCAATCGCGGCCCGCCGCATCCCGAACTTCGCCCTCGGGGGCGTGGCCGGGGTGGGCACCACCACGTCGGTGAACACCCGCTTCGAAGGCCTGCTGGCCACGTGCCGCAGGGTGGCCATCGATGGCGGCGGCCTCGGCTTCCGCACACGACAGACCGCGACGCAGATCGAGTTCGAGGTGTACCAGCCCGCCGACCTCACCAGCACCGCGCGCTTCAGCGAGGGCTTGGGGAACTTGCGCGCGGTCACCTACAAGCAGTCCGCGCCGACGGTCACGCACGCCCTGGTCACCGGCTCCGACCAGGCCACGCCGCGCGCTTACGTCGAGGTCGCCGACACCGCAGCGGCGTCCGCGTGGTGGCGGGTGGAGCAGCTCGTCAACGGCACCGCCGACGACGACACCAACGGGGAGCTGACGCAGGACGGCAACGAGGCCCTCGCGGGCGGCGCGGCCCCGGTCGAGCTGGCCACGGTCACCGTCGACACCGAAGGCCTGCGCGCCGGCGTCGACTTTGGCCTCGGCGACCGCGTGACCATCGCCCTGCCCACGGGGGTGGAGGTCGCCGACGTCGTGCGCTCGATCCACTTGCAGGCCACCCCCACTGCGGGTGAGTACGTCACTTCGCTGGTCGGGTCGCCGGAGGCCACATCCGATCCGCAGATGGTGCGGCTGGTCCGCGAACTAGGCCGCAGGCTCGGCCGACTGGAAGCGAGGTAGACAGCTCATGGCTCAGGACTCCTGGCCGTCACCAAACCACAACAGCAGGAACGTCACCGACGCCGAATACGAGAAGATCGCCGCCCGGTTCTCGGATGACGGGGTGGACGGCTCCCCGGCGGACACCGCGGTCTGCTCGGCAGGAACCGGCCTGCAGGTGACCGTACGCTCCGACGTCTACGCGTCGGTGCGCGGGCACGCCTGGCACTCGGGCGCGGTCGCCGACACCCTCACCATCACCTCCAACTCCAGCGGGTCGACGCGTACCGACCGGGTGGTGCTCCAGCTCGACCGGTCCACGTGGGACGTACGCGCCGTCGTCATCGAGGGCACCCCCGGCGCCGGCGCCCCGTCCCTGACAAAGGACGCGGGCACCACCGGTGTGTGGGAGATCCCCCTCGCCCGGGTCACCGTCGTCGACTCCGCTACGTCCGTGACGGTGACCCGCGAGGAGCAGTACGTCGGCGGCCGCATCCGGCCGTGCACGTCGTCGACCCGCCCGCTGAGCCCGAGGCGTGGGGACCAGATCCTGGAGACGAACACCGGGATTCTCCGGCTGTGGACGGGCAGTGCGTGGGAGCTGCTGTGGGAGGACACCGGCGACATCGCGCTGTCCGCGGGGCACAACCAGTGGGAGAACCTGGGCGGCGCGGTGGGGCGCCGGATGGGCAACGTGGTGACGTTGCGGATCTCCAAGAAGCGGATCTTGACCCCGCTGTTCTCGGCCTCCGAATCGCTGCTGGCCGTCGTCCCGTCAACGCTGCGCCCGCTGACGCGCATCCACTACTTCACTGGTGTCTTCACGACCCGCGAGACCTGCCGCGTGGAGGTCCGGACCGACGGGCAGATGTGGGTATCGAAGGCGTCTGACACCGTCAGCCCCGGCCACACCCTCAGCCTCACCATGACCTACCTGCGGTTCTGAAGGGACTGAGTACTTGTGGCCAGGCATCGATTCGGCGGCGTCGCCGACTACGTCATCAGCGTGGGCGTCGACGACGCCGCCACGCTGGAGCCCAGCACGACCGTGACCGCATGGAACCAGGCGGACGGCGGCTCCGAGTACACCGATCTCGTGGAGATCGACGGGACCACGCCCATCACCACCCTGACCAGCAACACCGAGGGCGCCCTGCCGGAGTTCTTCGGCCCCGACGGGGTGCGGTCGATGTACCTGGATGCCAACGGCGGCGCAGGGCCGAGGCGGCGGACGGTGGCCACCGATGTGGGCGAGGACCTGTCCACGGTGGAGATGGACCTCGACGCCCTGGAGGCATCGGCGTTGACCACGGACGCGGTCAGTGCCGCCGGGGACCTGCTCGCCGGGACCGGGGTCGCCACGGTCGACCGGGTCGGGGTAGCCAGCGACGGCATGACGCTGATCGGAGACTCGCTCCAGACCACGAAGATGCGGTGGGGTGCCGGGTGGCGGCGCCGCGACATCCCGGACGTCGTGGACGCGGACGCGGTGTCAGACGAGTCGCCGACGATCACCCTGTCCGGACCGCAGTCGACATCGAGCATCCCCAGCGCGCAGGCGCTGCTGGAGCCGGACACGGGCCCGTTCCTCTACCTCGGCGCGGGGTCGTTCCAGTTCGGCGCGGTCTTTCCCGACACAGAGCTGTACCTGCCGACCAGCCGTTATCCCAACACCTACTCCAGCGGGCAGTCCAACTGGAGCGTCGAGTTCGGGACTGACGCGGCCGAGTTCGAGATCCTCTTCAAGTACATCTCGTCGGCGACGAAGTACCGGCTCACCATCGACGGCCGCAAGCTCACCGACCTTGCTCAGCTCACCGGCGCCAGCTCGGCCGGCTCCCGGCACGTCCTGAAGTTCACCTTCGCCAGCGCCGTCCCCAGGCGGATCCGCTTCGACTTCACGACGATGCCGTTCGGCGGTGTCTTCCTGGAGCCTGGCGCGACCGCCTGGAAGGTCACCTCGCGCGGCGGCAGGCTCGGCATCCTCGGCGACAGCATCTCGGACGGCAGCAGCGAGAACACGGGCGCGGGCATCGGTACGTGGGTGTACCGGGCGGCCCGGATGCTCGGATGCACGGACGCGTGGAACCAGAGCCGCGGCGGCACCGGCTACATCACCCCCGGCTCGTACACCACGTTCGAGAACCGGGTGGCCGGGGACATCACGCCGTACTCGTTCGACCGGCTGATCGTGTGGGGCGGCTACAACGACTCAGGCGGCAGTCAGCCGACGATCCAGACCGCCGCCGAGGACCTGTTCGCCACGCTGAAGGCCGAGGTCATCCCGGGTGGTGAGGTGTACGTCATGGGCTGCTGGTCACCGACCGGCTCTCCCACCGCGACGCTCACGAACACCGACGCCACGCTCCAGGCCGCCGCGCTGACTGCGGGCTTGCCCTTCATCTCCACCATCACCGGCGAGGTCCGCGATGGTGCGGGGACGGTGCTGGACACGCAAGGGGCGTGGATCACCGACGCCAACGAGTCGGTGTACATCGGCGCGGACAACGTGCACCCGAACGATGTGGGGCACGCCTACTTGGCGAGGCGGTTCGTCGAGGCCTTCAAGGTCCTCATGCCCGCCTGACCTGCCTCAACTCTTGTACGCCCTGAGCCTGCTGGCCGGGGCTTTCTTCATGCCCTGGGAGGGCTCATGTCGCAACCGCAACCGTCCGTCGGGCGGATCGTCCTCTACAAGTTGTCGGAGGACGACGCCCGACACATCACCCAACAGCGCGCCCACGACGGCGTGCACGGCAACTTCGTGGACGCCGGGCAGGCCTACCCGGCCGTCATCGTCCGCACCTTCCCCGGCAACCCCGACGGCGTCTGCAACCTCAAGGTGCTTCTCGACGGCCCGGACGCGCACTGGGCAACGTCCCGCCACGAGGGCGACGAGCCCGGCACGTGGGCCTGGCCGGTGAGGTCATGAGCCTCGACACCAACGGCTTCCATGCGCGCGACGGCTGGTACTTCCGCCGAGAAGACGACGGTTCGGTGCGCATCCTCGCGCCGGACAGCCTGGGGCCAGGCGCTCACCAGACCGTGACGCTGGATGCGGACACGTGGGCGTCTGTCGTCGCCTTCGTGAGCCGCGGGGGCGAGACCAGCGAGAGCTTCTGGGCTGCGCGTCAGTTCCACGACGGCAACGACGAACCGGAGCGTGTGTGATGGCCACACCACCCACCCCGGCGACGTTCGCCGAGCTGCTGCGCGCCGAGGGCGTCACCGTTGTCGAGGTCGGCAACTGGCCCACCCACAACCGCAACCACAAGGGCCCGTGGGGTCCCGTCCACGGCGTGATGATCCACCACACCGTCACCAAGGGCAGCGCCGCCACGGTCAGGATCTGCACCGAGGGATACGCGGGTCTGCCCGGTCCGTTGTGCCACGGCGTCATCACCAAGGACGGCCGTGTCCACCTCGTCGGCTACGGCCGCGCCAACCATGCAGGCTCGGGCGACCCCGACGTCCTCCAGGCCGTCATCGCCGAGCGGGCCCTGCCCGCCGACAACGAGGCCACGACCGACGGGAACCGGCACTTCTACGGCTTCGAGTGCGAGAACCTCGGCGACGGCAACGACCCGTGGCCGCCCGCGCAGTTGGAGGCGATCGAGCGAGTGTCGGCGGCGATCTGCCGTCACCACGGCTGGTCGGCGCGGTCGGTGATCGGCCACCTGGAGTGGCAGCCCGGGAAGGTCGACCCGCGCGGTTTCGCCATGGAGTCGATGCGGGCCCGGATCGCCGACCGGCTTACCGGCACCCCGAGTGGGGGCCAGACCAGTGAGGAGAACGACGACATGGCTCTGACCGACGAGGACGCGAAGAAGGTCGCGAAGGCTGTGTGGGGGCACATGGCTGACAACGTCCTGAGCGACGACCCCGCCAAGCTCCCGATGGAGCGCCGCAGCTGGGGGAACACCGCGCGCCTGGCCCGCGTGGAGGCCGCGCTGAAGGAGGTGGCCGCGCGGGGTGCCGCGCGTGACGCGGTCCTCGCCCGCCTCGCCGAGGGCGGCGGACTCGACGCCGCCGAACTCCAGGCCGCAGCCGAGGCCGGCGCACAGGCCGCCCTCGACCGGCTCGCCACCGCACTCACGAAGGAGTCCTGACCCATGAAGATCCTCGACAGAGAACCGGCTCTCATTGTCGCCGCTGTCAGCGCGGCCCTGTCCCTCGTCGTCACGTTCAACGTCGGCCTCAGCACGGAGCAGGCGGGCGGCATCGTCGCCGTCATCTCCGCGGTGTTCGCGGCGATCGCGGCGGTGGCGACCAGGCCGATCGCGCCGTCGGCGTTCACGGGCGTGGTCGCTGCGGGTGCGGCGCTGCTGGCCGCGTACGGGTTCCAGGTCAGCCCGGAGACGGTGGGTGCGACGAACGCGGTAGTCCTCGCTGTGCTCGGGCTGCTGACGCGCGGGCAGGTGTCCCCGGCCAGAGGTGCCGTGTGACGCCGCCGGAGCAGCACGACGTGGCGCTGGGGCTGGAGCGGCTGAACGGCACGATGGAGGCCGGGTTCGCGCGGCTGGACGGACGCCTCGACGTGCTGCTGCAGCGCACGGACCGGGCGGAGGAAGACGTCAAGCAGCTGCGCGAGGATCACGACCAGGACATCGCGGACCTGCGTGGCGAGGTGGAGGAGCTGAAGCGGAACCGCTGGCCGGTGCAGGCTGTCACCGCGGTGACAGCGGCCGGCGCGCTCGGGGTGGCGGTGTGGCAGGCGGTGGGCCAATGAGCGCCGCTGACTGGGTGTGGGGCGGGCTGCTGGCGGCGGGCGCCGCATTCGAGGTGTAAGCGCTGCGCAACGCCCGCGGCGGGGACACGCTCAGCGAGCGGACGCGGGTGTGGTTCCGGGTGCGTACGCGTGCGGGTGCAGCCGTGTTCGGTGTGGTGTGGTGCTCGTTCGCGGCCTGGTTCCTCGTGCACATCCTGGGTGGGTGACGAACGGTCCCCTCTCGGCCCCTTCGTGGGGGTCGGGAGGGGGCCGTTCGTCGTGTCACGATGGGGCCATGCTTCTTGACCGAGTGCTGCTGAGGCTGGACCGCACATCCATGAGTCACTGGTTGCCTCGCGCCCGTACGGCGGAGGCTCGTTTCCGGCGGGAGAACGCCCGGAGCCGGGCGGCGGGTTGCCCGTGTGGGGCTCCGGCGACGGTGGTGAAGCGCGACCACCAGGTGATCGGCCGGGTTCCGCATGAGGCATGGACGTGTGAGGGCTGTCGTGGCGCGGACGCGTGGACGGGGCGCGGTGAGCCGCGCTGGAGGAACGCCTGAACGAAGGCCCCCGCTGCTGCCCTTCGGGGCGGCGGCGGGGGCCTTCGCTTTCGCCGTGCTGGGAGTCAGCCGAAGCGGCACTAAACGCAAAACTCAGTGCGTAGGTGCAGTTTCGTGGAGCGCCCTTCGGATTGCCGACTCCACGGCACCCTGCTTTCCGAAGAACTCGACATCGGCGACGCTGCCAAGCTCGCTCAGGATCTCGCTCGGCCAATCTGACCGCTTACCGTCCAGAGCGGCGACCCGGCTTCGCGTCGGTACGTCAGCCCAGCTGAACAGGTAGTAGCAGTGCTCGGCCGCTTGGTCCTTGTCCTTGACGCTGAGAGCCTGCACATACGCGGCAGCGGTCGCTGTCTCGACAGCGACGGTCACGGCCCGCTCCCGGCCGGACCGCAACCGTACGGACGCGTTTCGCTCGACCCTCCAGTCGCGCTTCGCTACCGACTGCACGCGCTCGACGACCCTGTCCGCGAAACGGACAGGAGAGCGTCGGACGGCGAGCCAGCGGAGCTGCTCAACCCGGATGCTGGCCTGTGCGACGGCGAGCATCATCGTGCCCAGGTCTTCGAGCGGACCGAAGGTCGCGATTTCATCGTCCTCACTGCCCACGTTAGCGAGGCCGGCCACTCGGACTGTGGTCGCGATGGCCTCAGCGACGCGCCCGGTCTCCGTGTTGACGTCCGCGAGGAGCAGTCGTTCGTAGGCGGAGGCTTGGTCGGATACCCGCACGCCTGTGCCCAAGGGCTCCAGGAGCAGGCGGACACTGTCGCCGTCGCTGTAGGTGAGGGGGAGGTCCACGAGGAGGCCGTCACCGTATTCGTGGATCAAGATCCTGTCATTGATGGAGCTCAGGAGCGCTGCAACGACACTGTTCGGGTCCATGTCACGGCCTCCTTCTCGGCTCAGTCCAGACGAAATCTTCACCGAGGCTCACTTCGCACTCGCTCGCGAATGCTTCCAGGATGGCACGGTAGGTTCCGGGTGCGACTCGGGGTGCGAGTGGCACTGCGGGAATGTCGGTGGGCTGGTAAGCGTCTTCCTCAGTGCCCAACGGGTTGATCATGTGCTTGTGGGTTCCGTCATACGGGGGATGCGGATCGTTGACGCACAGGCGGCGTACTGAGGCTCCACCGATGATGTACTGATAGCGCGGTTGTGAAGGCGCTGGCCAGCGGATATGGATGCGGATGATCCCCTCCTCCAGGTCCGGAAGAGCTGTCCGGACCTGGACGCATCCCACAGTCACAGATCGCTGGGACTTCCAGGCGATCGTCCCGACTGTGGTTGCTTTGGAGGTCTTCGAAAGCAGTAGGCCTACTGACTGCTGTGTCAGTAGTGGCGAAGACTGTCGTGACAACGTGCCCCCCTCCACGATGTGCACACACTATGCCGCACTGTTGATATCCGTGCTGAGGCTTCTGCTGAGAGTCGTCCGTTCGGCTTCCCCTGCGCTCGGCTACGATCGTCGTAGGCGTACGCGCCGCAGGACTCCCACATGAAAATGACAGGGGCGTCCAGGGATGGGAGCCGGTCCGGCCCTACGGGGCGGTATCCGGCGAGGCTGCCGCACTATGGCCTGAACGCGGACCCTGCCGCCCCGCCCTATAAATGCTCGAGCGTCTGGCGCCGGCAGTACCGGGAAGGCGTACCGGCTCGAGCCATCCGAGGCCCCGCCACCGTGGCGGGGCTTCGGCGTTACGCGGCCTCGACGGCTCCGGCCTCGGCGCGTACGGCGTCTGCCCACTCCACGACCAGTCGCCGGTACACGGCTGTCTGCTCGGCCGTCAGCCGGCCGCCCGCGCGTAGCCACAGGGCACGGATCTCCTCGTTCACGGCCGCAGCAGACCGCACGGAGCCAGAGCTGGGGTGTGGGGACATGGAAGAAGCGTACGGTCAGCGGCTGACGAAGCCGGGTCCGTTGCGCGCAATCCTGGACTTCTCCTCAGACGAAGCAATCTGCTGCAACCCGCAGGAAGATCCGGCCAACTCTATGCATCCTGGATCTCCAACCAGCGCAGACGGAGGGCGACATGACGCTCAGGTTCCTCGGCACGACCAGCGACGACGGCGACTGCCCCACCCTGTACGAGATCGAGGGCACGGACGAGATCCTCGTCCAGGGCGAGCGCGAGACCACCCCGGAACACCTCGCGCAGCTGCGGGACGTGAAGGAGTCAGAGACCTTCGTCCGCATACCGCGCAGCCTGCTCACCCGCTTCGCCCCCAGGAACGAGGCACCCGAGCTCCAGCCGTTCTCCTCGGTCTCCCACCTCTTCCGCGAGTTCAAGCACACCGCTTGGCGGCTGGAGACCCGCCGCGGCTACGCCTCCGACCGCAACAGTCCCAAGTGGCAGCGCTGGCTGGACGGAGAGGACATCGCCACCGAGGCCGCCAACGCCTGGCGGGAGAACGTCGCCGAGCAGACCGCTATGGGGAAGCGGTTCGAGCGTGTACGCATCGTCGACGAGCCGCCCACCCAGGGACAGGAGTTCCTCCTCGCCAGCGCACCCAGCAACGTCGCCGCGGGGGAGGACATCCGCAACCTGGCCCGCACCCGGGCGCAGGAACTACGGCTGCCGGAGTACGACTTCTGGCTCATCGACTCCAGGATCGTGGCCCGCTTCGCCTTCGATGAGGACGACACCACCCTCGGTGTGTACGTCACCGAGGATCCGGCCGAGGTACTCGCAGTATGCCAGGCCCGTGACGCCGCCTGGCACCACGCTGTACGTACCGAAGAGTTCGCCAGGCGGGTACGTTCCACTGTGTGAGCACAGACTTCCAGACCGCCAGAGAGGCACTCGGCGCGCGGCTGCGTGAGCTGCGCGCCGAGGCTGGCCTGGAAGGCAAGGACTTGGCCGCCAGGCTGGACTGGCAGACGTCGAAGGTGTCCCGGCTCCAGAACGGCAAGCAGACCCCCAGCGCCGCCGACCTCACCGCGTGGGCGCGGGCCGTCGGCCGGCCGGACGTCGAGGCCGAGCTGCAGGGCCTGCGTGCCGGGCTGGAGATGAAGCAGCGCCATCGCTCGTGGCGGCGGCAGCTGGTCGGCGGTCACCGCGGCCGCCAGGAGATCGCCGTCCGGCAGACGGATGCCACGAGGACGATCCGCGGTCTGGAGGTGTCGCGCATCCCGGGGTTGTTCCAGACGCCGGAGTACGCCCGGGTCATCTTCGATTCCAACGCGGAGTTCCGTGGCATCGCGCCGACCACGGAGGCCGCGGTGGAGACGCGGATGCGCCGTCAGGCGGCGTTGTACGAGCCGGGCAAGTTGTTCCGGTTCCTCGTGTGTGAGGCGGCTCTGTACCACCGGTCGTGTCCGGTGGATGTGATGGCCGAGCAACTGGACCGCCTGTACGGCCTGGTAGGCCAGCGCCGGGTGGAGCTCGGCGTCATCCCGTTCGGCGCGCAGTTGCGCCGTACGGCACCGCACGCCTTCTGGATCTACGACCAGCGGTTGGTCATCGTCGAGACGATCAGCGAGGAACTCTGGCTCACCGGTGAGGAGGACATCGCTCTGTACGAGCGGGCGTGGGACTGGCTGGCCGAGTCCGCGGAGTACGGAGCGCCGGCGCGTCGTCTGATCGGCCGGGCGAGGGCTTCGCTGGACCTTCCCTAAGCAATCACGGCAACTCCCGAGCCTCCTCGCGCAATCGCGCGCAATCGCTGTGCGGCTGCGCAATCGTGCTGCGTAGCGTGCCGGACATGGCGCAACCGGAGACGTATTTCGCTGAGAAGTACGAGGCTGGGAACGCGTGGCTCGCCGACTGCTCCGCGCACCCGGACCTCGTACGCAAAGCCTGGAACAACCACGCTCTCGCTCCGATCACCTCAGGCGAGCACTGGCTCGTCGCCGAGTGCGGCCTCACCATCGCCATGAGCGTGGCCTCGCGCATCCCCGAGAAGCAGCGCGGTCCCGTACTCGTCGAGGGAGAGCAGGGGCAGGCGTGGTGGCTGGTGCCCCTTGATGCCGCCGAGGAACTGGCGGACGTCCGGCAGCTGGAGGTGCAGCCAGCGGGCTGGGTCCTGGACTGCCCGCCGATGGACGTGTTCGTCGACAACCGGTTCTGGCTCTGGCGTCCCGACGGCTCCGGCCACCTGACCGATCCCACTCTGCTCGCTGCCGTGTTCGGCCCCGGCGGCTATCGACCGACCCCGGAGATACCAGCATGACGACGACACCGATCACACCGTCCGACGAGGCCGGCCACGGCCTTCAGCGACTCGGCGCCGAGCTGGTGAAGTCTGCGAGGGAGGGCCGGGACCGTATCGCGATGCAGGCCTTGGTCGACGAGGCGTCGATCCTGGCCCGCGACAACGTCCGGAGCACGCTGGTCGTCGAGCAGGACGGTCGCGTGACGGCGCTCTGGGAGAGGCTGTCGGGGCGCGTCTACACGCTCGGCCTCGACGAACACCAGCGCGCGTTCCTGGGGCTGGTGCTGTCCATCGTGGGCATCGGCCAGGTCACTCTTGCCGCGGTGCCGGACCTCGACGAGCGCCGCATGCTGATCGTTCAACGCGCCATCCTGGCCCTCACGGGTAACGACCGGGTCGCTATCGGCGTCCGGCTCTGACGTGGAGACCGGGGTGAACTCGGTTCGGTGGGAGTTGCGCGACACCTTCAGCGGTGCCTTCGGCCACCGGCAACTCGTGGCCGACAGCGGGCGGTACGTCCAGATCCTGAGGGCGCATGGTGCCTGGATCGACCACGCCTCAGCGTGCGAGCGCTGCTGGCTGGGAGACGAGCGGTGCTCGCCGGGAGCCCTGCTCTGGGAGGCGTACCAGACCGTCAGGTTCCCCGAGCCCTTATAGGCCCCGGTCCCCGGCGCGTTCGCGCCGGCACCGGGAAGGAGCGGCCGTCTCTGGTTCCCCGCCGGAGGCGGCCGCTCGTTCGGAACGGTCCTATCGCTCCTCGGGCAGTAGGTCCAAGCGCGCGCCGAGCACGCTCTCGAGTCGCAGCAGTGTGGACAGTCGCGCATCTCGTTGCCCGCGTTCGATTTCCGAGTAGGCAGCCCGGTCTATCCCCGCGCGTTCCACCAGCTGCTCCTGGGTGAGGCCTGCCGCACGCCGGGCCGCGCGAAGCCGTGCGCCGAAGGCGATACGCCGCGCGAGTAACTGGTCCTGGTCCGGAGGCGGGGAGGGCAATGGCACCCTGCCACGCTGTTAACTCCATGATCAGAAGTCTGTAGGCGAATTCGCCTGCATTTCCCGCATGATGGATATTGGCCGAAGCAGCGTGGGCAGTACACCTAAGCTCCGGGGGGATCGAACAAAGAGGCGAGTGTGTAGTGAGTGACAGCAAGCCGGCCCCGGGCGCCCCTGTGCCGCCCGAGCGTCCTGACTGGCTACCCGAAACCCAGGCCTCGCGCTCCGCCACCTACAGGCTCACTCCGCCCGTGATCCTCGCCTTCTATGACTGGCAAGTCGGGAACTGTTTCATGTGCGAGTCGCCGAACCGTTTCGTCACAGTCGTCGGGTACCGCGGCGATGAGGCCGAGGAGGGCGTGATCGCCCTCACCCTGTGCGGCAGCTGCGTCCTGGCGCAGGAGGAGCAGCGCCGGGCGCGCATGATCCGGCGCGATCGCCCGTATGTACCCGGCGGCATCGGGCAGCCTGAGTGACGCGGTGAGCTGCGGGGTAGCCGCCCCGGGCCTGGGGCAGGGCTGGGGCAGATCTGGGGCACGAGCCCCCATGCTGCCCCAGGAAGAGCCATGCAGAGCCATGCCTCGCGATAGGACGAAGAAGAGAGAGGCCGCTTCCCACCTGGGGAAACGGCCTCTCTCTTTCTTCTTTTCTGTCGGGGTGGCGGGATTTGAACCCACGACCTCTTCGTCCCGAACGAAGCGCGCTGCCAAGCTGCGCTACACCCCGATTGCCGCTGCTTGTCGCGGCGACGTCGTTTACTTTAGCCCACCGGTGGCCGGAGACGAAATCCGGTTTTCGGGGAGGCGGCTGCGGCGGTCGCGGCGGTCTCGGCGGTGGTGGTGGGGGCGTACCGGGTCGGGGCGGAGGTGGTCGAGGGCGGTGAGGAGGAGGGTGAGGGCGTAGATGGAGAGGCCGAGGAGGAGGGCGTTGCCGAGGACGCTCTTGTAGCCGTGTCGGGCGACGTCGAGGAAGGGGTAGAGGTACGGGGTCGGCCAGTCCGGGGTCAGGAGGGCGGCGCGGGTCAGGGTGAACGCCAGGTACGCGAGGGGGTAGAGGAGCCACGTGGGTGCGTATGCCAGGCGTAGGGGGCCCGGGCGGGTCAGGAGCAGCCAGTCCAGGGCGACCGCGATGGGGACCGCCGTTTGCAGGAGTTGGTTCGTCACCGCGTGCCAGCCGGTGAGGGCGGCGGTGGCTTCGGTTGCGGAGAACGGGGTTGATGCGTTGGCCAGTAGCGCGTGGTACACCAGGGCCGCGATCGAGGTGTAGAGCAGGGTGCCGCCCGTCACGAGGGGCGGCAGGGGGCGGCGTGCCGTCCAGGCCCGGGCGGCGGAGAACGTGAAGACGAGCGCCACCAGCACGCTGCTCTGGGCCGTGAAGTGGCTCAGGACCTGGAGCGGGCTGCCGAGGAGCAGGTCGATGCCCACGCCCGCGGCCGCCGTCAGTGCCACCAGGGCGCGGAAGACGGCCGTTGCCGGGCGCCGTGCCGGTGCCACCACCGCTGTCGCGGGTACGGCCGACGGCATCAGCGCGGGGATGCCGGGGATCGCGGGCAGGTCGGGTATGTCCCTGGGTATCGGTGCGGTCATGCGCTCACGCTAAGCCGCCGGGACAAAACGGGCTTGGTGGGATGATCCGTGCGGGTTACCCCGCCGAGTCCAGCCCTACTCCCGCGCCACCAGCGTCAGCAGAGAAGCCTCCGGCGGGCAGGCGAACCGTACCGGCGTGTATCGGTTGGTGCCGCAGCCCGCCGAGACGTGGAGGTACGCGGTCCGGCCCTCCGCCGTGTGGGTGGACAGGCCCTTCACCCGGTCCGTGTCCAAGTCGCAGTTGGTGACGAGGGCGCCGTAGAAGGGGATGCAGAGCTGGCCGCCGTGGGTGTGGCCGGCCAGGATCAAGGGGTAGGCGTCCGCCGTGAAGGCGTCCAGCACCCGCAGGTACGGGGCGTGCACCACGCCCATCGAGAAGTCGGCCGACTCCGACGGGCCGCCGGCCACGTGCGCGTACCGGTCGCGTTTGATGTGCGGGTCGTCCAGGCCGGTCAGCTCCACCTCCACGCCGTCGACCTTGAGCGTCCCGCGCGTGTTCGTCAGGTTGAGCCAGCCCGCCGCGTCGAAGCCGTCGCGCAGGTCCTCCCAGGGGTTGTGGACCGCGCCGACCACGGGGGCGTTGCCGTTCAGGCCGTGGCGGCCCTGGGCCTTCTCCATCAGGTAGCGGGCAGGGTTGCGCGGGCGTGGGCCGTAGTAGTCGTTCGAGCCGAAGACGTACGCCCCCGGGAACTCCATCAGCGGGCCCAACGCGTCCAGCACCTCGGGGACGCCCTCGGGGTCGGAGAGGTTGTCCCCGGTGTTGAGGACGAGGTCGGGGCGCAGCCCGGCCAGCGAGCGCAGCCACCGCTGCTTCTTGCGCTGCCCGCCGACCAGGTGGATGTCGGAGACCTGGAGTATGCGCAGGGGCCGCATACCCGGTGGCAGCACCGGCACCGTCACCCGCCGCAGACGGAACGAACGGGCCTCGAACCCCGCCGCGTACACCAGCCCGGCGGCGCCGGCCGCCGCCATCCCCAGAGGTACTCCGTATCGCGCTCGCATACGCCCATCGTGTCAGACCTCGCCACCCCCGCGTCCCCGCCTGTGGACAACCGTGGACAACCATGGGCGCAACGCGTACGACTGCCAAGTCCTCCTGTGGACAACAGCTCTCCTGTGGACAACCCTGTCCCGCTCACCCTGTCCCGCTCACCCCGCCCCGCCGCCCTCACCTCCGCCCCCACCCGGCGAAATCGACGGGCGGTCGCCGCGCCACACCTGCGACAATCGACCCCATGACCACGCTCAAGTCGAAGCTGCAGGAAGACCTCAACGCCGCGATCAAGGAGCGTGACGAGCTCCGCTCCTCGACGCTCCGGCTGACGCTCGCCGCGATCACCAAGGAGGAGGTCTCGGGCAAGCAGAAGCGCGACCTCTCCGACGACGAGGTCCAGAAGGTGATCGCCAAGGAGGCCAAGAAGCGGCGTGAGGCCGCGGACGCCTTCGCGCAGGGCGGCCGTCCCGAGCAGGCCGAGCGGGAGAAGGCGGAGGGCGAGGTCCTCGCCGCGTACCTGCCCAAGCAGCTGTCCGACGAGGAGCTCCAGCAGATCGTCGCCCAGGCGGTGGAAGAGGCCAGGGCGGCCGGGGCCGAGGGGCCGCGTGCCATGGGCCAGGTCATGAAGATCGTCAACCCGAAGGTGGCCGGTCAGGCCGAGGGCGGCCGTGTCGCCGCCGTGGTCAAGCAGCTCCTCGCGGGCGGCTGAACAACCCCGAGCACCCTTCACGCGGTACGGCGGTGGGGGGGGGGCCGGGGGCCCCCCGGGCGCCCCCCCCCCCCCCCCCCCCCCCC
>NZ_JBSFUU010000012.1:96994-159540 GCF_053591955.1 Streptomyces sp. NPDC002845
CCCGGCGGCCGATCTACCACCCCGCCTACCCTCTACCCCTTACCGCGGTGCGGTGCCCCCCCCCCCCCCGGCCCCCCCCCCACCGCCGTACCGAAACCGCTCAGGCGCCGTACCGAAACCGCTCAGGCGCCGTACCGAAACCGCTCAGGCGCCGTACCGAAACCGCTCAGGGATCAGTCGAACCCTCCGTTGCCGTTTCCGCCCCCGTTCCCCTGTCCCTGGAAGAAGTTCTCCGGGATCGAGAAGGTCGGGTCGGGGAACACGCCGCCATCCGTGCCGCCGGTGATCACGCCGCCGTTGTTGCCGTTGCCGTTCCCATTGCCGTTGTCGTCCCTGTTGTCATCGTCGTCGCGGCCCCGCTCGGGCTGCGGGTCGGGGATGTTGACGAGGGTGAAGTCGGGGGCGTCCTTGCCGTCCAGGGCGCCGGTCATCATGTCGCGCCAGATCGGGCCGGGGACCGCACCACCGAACACCTTGTCGTGCCAGATGCCACCGATGGTGATGTTCTCCATCTTCCGCTCGTGCGCGGGGTCGCCGACCCAGACGGCGCCGGCCATGTTCGGGGTGTAGCCCACGAACCAGGCCGCGTAGCGGAAGTCCGTCGTACCGGTCTTACCGGCGCTGGGGCGGCTGCCGAGGCCCGCCTGTGTACCCGTGCCGTCCTCGACCACGCCTCGCAGGAGCGTGTTGATGGTGTCGGCGGTGGTCTCGGACATCGCGCGCGAGCAGGTCGACTTCGGGACCTCCAGGGACTTCTTCTTCCCGCCGACGCGCTGGGTGATGGACTCGATGGCGACCGGAGTGCAGTACATGCCGCGCGTGGCGAAGGTCGCGTACGCGTTCGCCATCGTCAGCGGGGACATCTCCTGGGTGCCGAGGGCGATCGACGGGGCCTGGTCCATGTCCCTGCCGTCGGCGCGCTCCACGCCCATCTTCCCGGCCATCTCCGTCACCGGGCAGATACCGACGTCGGCGATCATCTCCACGAAGTACGTGTTGACCGACAGCGCGGTCGCCTTCTTCATGGTGTACGGGCCGACCTCGGTCTCGTTCTCGTTGGTGAGTTCGGCGCCGTCGGTGTTCACCCAGGTCTTGCCGTCGCAGGCCGAGATCGGGCTCGGGTAGTCCATCTCGTACGGCGAGCGGTACGACTTGGTCGCCGGCATACCGCCTTCGAGCGCGGCCGCGGCCACGATCGGCTTGAACGTCGAACCGGGCTGGTAGCCCGCGCCGCCGCCCATGGCCTGGTCGACGGAGAGGTTGATCGACGTCTCGTTCTTCTTGACGTCGATGCCGTACGGCCGGGACTGGCCCATCGCCAGGATCTTGCCGGTGCCGGGCTCGACGATGGCGGCGGCGGTCGCCACGTCGTCGCTCTGGTTGACGTGTTCCTTGACGGAGTCCTGCACCGATTCCTGCGACTGCGGGTCCAGCGTCGTGCGGATCGTCAGGCCGCCCTGGTTCCAGATCTTGGCCCGGTCCTCCTTGGTCTTGCCGAAGACCGGGTCGTTCAGGAAGACCTCGCGCACGTAGTCGCAGAAGAAGCCCGCGCCCTTGACCGCCGTGATGCAGCCGTTCGCCGGCTTGCTGATCTTCAGGCCGAGCGGTGTCTCCTTGGCCTCGTCGGCCTCCGCCTGGGAGACGTCGCCGACGTCGGCCATGCGCTGGAGTACCACGTTGCGCCTTCTGGTGGCCTCCGCCTCGTCGTTGACCGGGTCGTACCGGCTGGGCGACTGGACGATGCCGGCGAGGAGCGCGGCTTCCCGGAGCTTGAGGTTCTTGGCGGGCTTGGAGAAGTACCGCTGGGAGGCGGCCTCGACGCCGTAGGCCTGCTGGCCGAAGAACGTGATGTTCAGGTAGTTCTCGAGGATCTTCTTCTTGCCGAGCTCCTCCTCCACCTGGATCGCGTACTTCAGCTCCTTGACCTTGCGGCCGAGGGTCTGCTGGGTGGCCTGGGCGACCAGCGTCGGGTCGTCGCCGGCCTCCTCCACGAAGACGTTCTTCACGTACTGCTGCGTGAGCGTGGAGGCACCCTCCTCGACCCCGCCGCTCTGCGCGTTGCGGTTCAGGGCGCGCAGGACGCCCTTGAGGTCGATCGCGCCGTGCTCGTAGAAGCGGGCGTCCTCGATGGCGACGATCGCCTTCTGCATGTACGGCGAGATGTCCTTGAGGTCGACCACCGTGCGGTCGCGCGAGTAGACCGTGGCGATCCGGTCCCCCGCGCTGTCCAGGATGGTGGTGCGCTGACTCAGGGGCGGCCGCTTGAGGTTGGCCGGAATCTCGTCGAACCCCTCGACCGACCCCTTGGCCGCCAGGCCGAGCGCGCCGACGGCGGGCAGCGCGATGCCTGCCATGACGGCTCCCGCGAGCACGCTGACACCGAGGAACTTGGCGGCCTGTTGCGTTGACGACAGTCCGCCACCCGAGCGCTTGTTTGGCATGAAGGCAGCCTACGTTCTCATTCGCCGGACACACGTACAGGCCTTGGCCTAAGCTGCTCTCAGCAGTCACAGCAGTAGCCCATGTATCAAGTACGTCCGGCGACCCCGAATCGTTCCGGTGTTCTCCCCACTTTTTTCCGGGGGCGTGTCCGAATCCGCCTCGTGTGTCATCCGGTGTCCGTTGTGACGCATGTCAACTGTCCTGCTTTGTCGGGATAGTCACGTATGCCCTCGGGTCACTCCCGCGGGTGATCTGCCGCTTACCCATAGTCCGTTCGGGCCATTCAAGATTGGGCCCCACGGGGGTGTTGCGCTGTGCCCACCTTCCGTAACGTCCTCAACTGGCGGCGGTGAATATGCCGCTGCCGCCGTGGGGGAGCCTCGATTCGGGAGAGGACGGCGCCGGTATGGGCTGGGTAACCGACTGGAGTGCGCAGGCGGCCTGCCGCACTACCGATCCGGATGAACTGTTTGTTCAAGGAGCAGCGCAGAACAGGGCCAAGGCGGTGTGCACCGGATGTCCGGTACGCACGGAATGCCTGGCCGATGCGCTCGACAACCGCGTCGAGTTCGGCGTGTGGGGAGGCATGACGGAGCGCGAGCGCCGCGCACTGCTGCGCAGGCGGCCGACCGTCACGTCGTGGCGCAGGCTGCTGGAGACCGCGCGTACGGAGTACGAGCGCGGCGCGGGCCTGCTGCCGCTCGACGAGGATGAGGTGTACGAGAACTATGCGGCGGTGAGCTGAGGCGTCCCCTCGCGGGTGTCCCAACTGGGGTGTCTCGGCCGGGTGTTCCCTCACCGGGGTCGCCCACCTGACGGGTTCCTCCACGCCAGGGGTCAACTCTGTACACGCGGGCTCGACTTCGCGCACGTACTGGTCGACTCCGCACGTGCTGCGGGCTATTTCACTGAGGGCGCCCTTGAGGCGTCGGCACATCGGGCAGGTGTGCCGGGGCTCGGGTGCCCCGGGCGCCCGAGCGGGTGCGGGTGCGCGTGCGCCAGGGCGGACGCTCAGGTGCCGGGCGCGGGCAGCTCCTGCTGTACGGTCGCGAGCCGGTCGCCGATGTCCCGCAGGCCCGCGAGGTCGTGGACATCGCCGGGCAGCGCGGCCACTTCGGCCACCGCCACCTCGGGGTGGAGCGCGGTGAAGCGGTCACGCGTGCGCTGCTCGCGGGAGAGCAACTGCATACGTTCGGCGTGCAACCGCAGCAGGCCCGCGGTGAGTTGTTCCACAGTTCGGTTCGTGGCGCCCTGGGCCGGTTCGGCATCCGGTGTGGCCCGGTCTGGGTCCTGTGCGGCCCGGTCTGCGGCGGGGGAGCCGGCATCGGGTGCGGGAGCCTCGGATTCGGGTTCGGGGGCCTCGGGTGCGGAGGATTCAGAACTGCCGTACGTGTCGGGAGAGTTACGGAGGTCTTTCCCGTCCTCCTGATCCACAATGCGGGCGTCGTCAAGATTTTCCGCGGCGGCGAGCGCCCGCTCGGCGGACAACTGGGCGGCGCCACTGCCGTGGACGCGGTTGAGCACCAGTCCGGCGAGCGGCATGTCCTCGGCGGCCAGCCGCTCCACGAAGTACGCGGCCTCGCGCAGCGCGTCCCGCTCCGGGGCCGCCACCACCAGGAACGCCGTGCCGGGCGCCTGCAACAGCTTGTACGTGGCGTCCGCGCGCGTACGGAAGCCGCCGAACAGGGAGTCCATGGCGGCCACGAACGTCTGGACGTCGCTCAGGAGCTGGCCCCCGAGGAGCTTGCCCAGGGCGCCGGTCATCATCGACATCCCGACGTTCAGGAACTTCATCCCCGCGCGCCCGCCGACCTTCGCCGGGGCCAGCAGCACCCGGATCAACTTGCCGTCCAGGAAGGACCCGAGGCGCTTGGGGGCGTCCAGGAAGTCCAGCGCCGAGCGCGAGGGCGGGGTGTCGACCACGATCAGGTCCCACTCGTCCCGCGCGCGCAGCTGCCCCAGCTTCTCCATCGCCATGTACTCCTGCGTGCCCGCGAAGCCCGCCGAGAGCGACTGGTAGAAGGGGTTGCCCAGGATCGCGGCCGCCCGCTGGGGGTCCGCGTGCGCCTCGACGATCTCGTCGAACGTGCGCTTCATGTCGAGCATCATGGCGTGCAGTTCGCCTTCGCCCTCCATGCCCTTCACGCGGCGCGGCGTGTTGTCCAGGGAGTCGATGCCCATGGACTGCGCCAGCCGCCGGGCCGGGTCGATGGTGAGGACCACCACCTTGCGGCCGCGCTCGGCGGCCCGCAGCCCCAGGGCCGCCGCCGTGGTCGTCTTGCCGACACCACCGGAACCGCAGCAGACGATGATCCGGGTCTTCGGGTCGTCGATCAGCGGATCGACGGCCAGGAGGGGCGCCGAGTCGATCGCGCGCGCGTGGTGCTCGTGGTCGGCGTGGTCGTGGTCGGTGTGGGCCGAGTCGTGCGTGTGGGCCGGGTCCTGACTCATGAGATCCCTTGCTGACGCAGTTCCGTGGCCAGTTCGTACAGGCCCGCCAGGTCCATGCCCTCGGCGAGCAGCGGGAGTTCGTGCAGCGGCAGGCCCAGCTCGGAGAGGGCGGCGCGCTGCTCGTGCTCCAGGGTGTTGCGCTCGGTGTACTCCCCGGCCTGCTCCAGAAGCGGGTCCACCAGCTTCTCGGCATGGCCGCCGCGGCGCGCGCCGCCGAGCCCGGCCGTCGAGAGCGACTTGGCGAGCGCGGGCCGGGAGACGGCCTTCAGCAGCTCCAGATCGGTGCCGTCGAGCACGGCGGGCCGCACCATGTTCACGATGATCCGGCCCACCGGCAGCCGGGCCGCGTGCAGCTCCGCGATACCGTCCACGGTCTCCTGGACGGGCATCTCCTCCAGCAGCGTCACCAAGTGCACCGCGGTCTCGGGGGACTTGAGGACCCGCATCACGGCCTGCGCCTGATTGTGTATCGGGCCGATCTTCGCCAGCCCCGCCACCTCGTCGTTGACGTTCAGGAAGCGCGTGATGCGCCCGGTGGGCGGCGCGTCCATGATCACGTAGTCGTACGCGAACCGCCCGCTCTTGTCCTTCCGGCGTACGGCCTCACAGGCCTTCCCCGTCAGGAGCACGTCCCGCAGTCCGGGCGCGACGGTGGTGGCGAAGTCGATGGCGCCGAGCTTCTTCAGGGCCCGTCCGGCGCCGCCGAGCTTGTAGAACATCTGGAGGTAGTCCAGCAGGGCCAGCTCGGGGTCGATGGCCAGCGCGTACACCTCCCCGCCCCCGGGAGCCACCGCGATCTTCCGCTCCCCGTACGGCAACGCCTCCGTCTCGAAGAGTTGTGCGATGCCCTGCCTGCCCTCGACCTCGACCAGAAGGGTGCGTTTCCCCTCGGTCGCGAGCGCGAGCGCGAGTGCTGCGGCGACCGTGGTCTTGCCGGTACCGCCCTTGCCACTGACGACCTGGAGCCTGCTCACGTCTTCGAGCCTAACCAGTCCGCCCACGGCCTACGCGGGAGGCTGTGGATAACCGCCCTGACAACGGCCCCGACAACGGCGCTGACAACGGCGCCGCGATCGGCCGCGTGACCCGTGCGGGGCAGCGGACGAAGCAGCGGACGCAGCGGATAAAGTCGGCCGCATGACCAAGTGGGAATACGCAACCGTGCCGCTGCTCGTCCATGCCACGAAGCAGATTCTGGACACCTGGGGCGAGGACGGCTGGGAGCTCGTCCAGGTCGTGCCCGGACCGAACAACCCCGAGCAGCTGGTGGCCTACCTGAAGCGCGAGAAGCAGGCATGAGCGCCATCGAGGCGAAGCTCGCCGAGCTCGGGCTGAGCCTGCCCGAGGTGGTTCCGCCACTGGCCGCGTACCAGCCCGCCGTACGGACCGGGGTGTACGTGTACACGTCCGGGCAGCTCCCGATGGTGGACGGCACGCTTCCGGTCACCGGCAAGGTGGGCGCGGAGGTCACGCCGGAGGAGGCCAAGGACCTGGCCCGCACCTGCGCGCTGAACGCGCTGGCCGCGGTGAAGTCGGTCGCGGGTGACCTGGACCGCGTGGCACGTGTTGTGAAGGTCGTGGGTTTCGTCGCCTCGGCCTCCGACTTCACGGGCCAGCCCGCGGTCATCAACGGCGCGAGCGAGCTCCTGGGCGCGGTCTTCGGAGACAAGGGCGTCCACGCGCGCAGTGCCGTCGGCGTGGCCGTGCTGCCGCTGGACGCGCCGGTGGAGGTCGAGGTCCAGGTGGAGCTGACCGAGGCGTGACGGAGGTCCCCAGGGGCAGCGATCCGCGCCGGACGGCCCCCTGGAGCGGCCGATCGTTGCCCCTCGAACATCCACTGACTACGGGATAGCCTCCGCCCATGGCGAATGGGCAGTGGTACCCAGCGGAGTGGCCGGACCGCATCCGCGCGCTCACGGACGGCACGCTGACACCGGTGGCGCCCAGGACGGCGGCCACCGTCATGCTGCTCAAGGACACCGCCGGCACTCCTGTGGTGCACATGTTGCGCAGACGCGCCTCCATGGCCTTCGCCGGAGGCGCGTACGCGTACCCGGGCGGCGGCGTGGACCCCCGCGACGACGACCACCAGATCCGCTGGGCGGGCCCCACGCGCGCGTGGTGGGCGTCCAGGCTCGGCGTCGACGAGACCTCCGCCCAGGCGATCGTCTGCGCGGCCGTACGGGAGACGTACGAGGAAGCCGGGGTCCTGCTCGCCGGGCCCACCCCCGACACCGTCGTCGGCGACACCACGGGGGAGGAGTGGGAGGCGGACCGCGCGGCGGTGGCCTCCCGCGAGCTGTCCTTCGCGGAGTTCCTGGAGAACAGGGGGCTCGTCCTGCGCTCCGACCTGCTGGGCGCCTGGGCCCGCTGGATCACCCCGGAGTTCGAGGCCCGCCGCTACGACACCTGGTTCTTCGTGGCCGCCCTTCCCCAGGGGCAGCGCACCCGCAACGCCTCCACGGAGGCCGACCGTACGGTGTGGATCCGCCCCGGGGACGCGGCCGACGCGTACGACAAGGGCGAGCTGCTGATGATGCCGCCCACCATCGCGACCCTGCGCCAGCTCACGGCGTACGCCACGGCCGCCGAGGCCCTGGCCGCCGCGCCGGGCCGCGACCTGACCCCTGTTCTGGCCAAGGCCCGCCTGGAGGACGGGGAGCTGGTCCTCACCTGGCCGGGGCACGACGAGTTCACCAAGCACATCCCGACGGGCGGAGCTCCCGGATGACGTACGCCCCCAAAGGCACGCCCAATGGCACGCCCGAAGGCACATCCAATGTCACGTCCAATGGCACCCCCGAAGGCCCTTTCGCATGACCGACGCCGCCGCCCTCCCCGGCCAGCCACGAGGAGGTGTCCTCACGGGCCCCGCCACCCCACGGGCCGTCAACGTGCTCGCGCCCAACCCGTCCGCGATGACGCTGGACGGGACGAACACCTGGATCCTGTCCGAGCCGGACGCGGAGCTTGCCGTCGTGGTGGACCCGGGGCCGCTGGACGACTTGCATCTGCGGAACGTCGTCGCCACGGCGCAGAGGGCCGGCAAGCGGGTCGCGCTGACGTTGCTCACCCACGGGCACCCGGACCACGCCGAGGGCGCCGCCCGGTTCGCCGAGCTGACCGGGACCAAGGTGCGGGCGCTGGACCCGGCCCTGCGGCTCGGGGAGGAGGGGCTCGGCCACGGGGACATCGTCATGGTCGGCGGTCTTGAGCTGCGGGTCGTGCCCACGCCCGGGCACACCGCCGACTCGCTGTGCTTCCATCTCCCGGCCGATCAGGCGGTCCTGACGGGTGACACCATCCTGGGCCGCGGAACGACCGTCGTGGCCCACCCCGACGGCCGTCTCGGGGACTATCTCGACTCCCTCCGGCGTCTCAGGTCCCTGACCGTCGACGACGGCGTCCACACGGTCCTGCCGGGTCACGGGCCCGTCCTCGACGATGCCCAGGGCGCCGTCGAGTTCTACCTCGCCCATCGCGCCCACCGGCTCGCCCAGGTCGAGACGGCGGTCGAGGACGGGTATCTGACACCCGGTGAGGTCGTGGCGCACGTGTACGCGGACGTGGACCGTTCTCTGTGGCCCGCGGCCGAGCTGTCGGTACGGGCGCAGATGGACTACCTCAAGGAACACGGGCTGATCTAGCGCGGGCGGCCCGCTCCGGGCGGGGCGCCTTGACGCCGTGCACGCGCGCGTACTCCTCGGCCAGCCAGGGGCTTAGGTCGTCGACGTACGACCGCAGCGCGGTCAGCTCGGCGGTCGGCGCCTGTGCCATGGCCACCACCGACAGCATCTGGCCGGCCCGTTCCGGGTAGTACGCGCCGAACGCCTCGGCCATCTCCCCGAGGTCGCTCGTCCAGCCGTTCCAGCGGGGCATGACGAGGGTGAAGCCCGTGCGGACGAGGTGGCGGGAAGCACCGCGGACGAGCGCGCGGCGGGACTCCCCGGGGGCCGTCTCGTCCAGCCGTGCGCGCCGGCGCGCCAGGTGGAGTGCCAGGTCGCCGTTGGTCTCGCGGGCGAGGGGGGAGTCGGGGCGGTAACGGGGGAGTTCCTCGGCCAGATCCTCGCCGTGGAGGGGGGTGCACAGACAGGCGACGAACCAGCCCAGGTCGTACGTCTCCAGGTCGCTCAGCAGCCGCGCACGGCTGTGGAGCAGCGTCCCGGAGCCGTCGATCTGCGGGAACTCCTTGTCGAGCGCCTCGTCGAGCGCCTCGTCGAGCGTGCGCGCGTCCGTCCGGTCCGCCTCGGTGGGCTCCCCGCGCAGCGCGAGCAGCAGGTCGACGTCGCTGGGCCCACGCGCGCGGTGCCGCGCGGCACCGACCCGTAGAGGTACGCGCTGTGCAGCCGCGCCCCGAATACGTCCAGCACCCGGTCGCGGGCCGCCGCCACAACCGGCCGGAACTCGCGCGCGATCCGCCCGAGCGCAACCTCACGCTCGATGAAGCCCTGCCCGTCGAGCCCCTTGGCGAGCCCGTTCCCGAGCCCTCTGCTCCGCATGGGACCTCTCTGTATGGGACCACTGTGCAGCGCTTTGGCCATGGCTGGGGGCAAGTCCAGCGGAACACGGGCGGCGGGCCGGGATCCCACCTGGCATACGCGTGGGGCCCCGCCGAACGGCGGGGCCCCACGCGCGCGTACGAAACCACGCGGCCAAGCGGCTCAGTGTCCTTGGTGAAGTCCGGTGCCATACCGCCCCCGTAAGGGGCGCGGGGCTGTATCGATATGCGGCTCCGCCGCGTGGGCACGACCAGCCCTCACCGGCCCGCGGGTTCATCACCGTGCTTCCCGCGGAGTGCTCGGCGCTCAGCGCGACCGCTTGGCGAGCCTCTCCACGTCGAGCAGGATCACCGCGCGGGCCTCCAGGCGGAGCCACCCGCGGCCGGCGAAGTCGGCGAGGGCCTTGTTGACCGTCTCGCGGGAGGCGCCGACGAGCTGGGCCAGCTCCTCCTGGGTGAGGTCGTGGACGACGTGGATGCCCTCCTCGGACTGCACGCCGAAGCGGCGGGAGAGGTCCAGCAGCGCGCGGGCGACGCGGCCGGGGACGTCCGAGAAGACCAGGTCGGACATCTGGTCGTTGGTCTTGCGCAGGCGCCGGGCGACGGCGCGCAGCAGGGCGGCGGCCACCTCGGGGCGTGCGTTCAGCCACGGCTGGAGGTCGCCGTGGCCCAGGCCCAGCAGCTTGACCTCGGTCAGCGCGGTGGCGGTCGCCGTGCGCGGGCCCGGGTCGAACAGCGACAGCTCGCCGATCAGCTCGCCGGGGCCGAGCACCGCGAGCATGTTCTCGCGGCCGTCGGGGGACGTGCGGTGAAGCTTGACCTTGCCTTCCATGACCACGTACAGGCGGTCACCCGGGTCGCCCTCGTGGAACAGCGAGTCGCCGCGCGCGAGGGTCACCTCACTCATGGAGGCGCGGAGCTCCGCGGCCTGCTCGTCATCGAGCGCCGCGAAGAGCGGGGCGCGCCGCAGAACGTCGTCCACGAGTTCTCTCCTTGTCGACCTGCTCAGGGGATCTTGCTCCCCGGTGTACCAGGGGACCGTGCTCCCCATCTTGCCGGACGGTCCAAACAGTGTGATCTGTCACAAGGATGCCGCACACATGTCCTGAGGTGAGCGGCAGGGGTCCAATTGGGGGCCGATCTCCTGGGGCCGGGGCGGATGTCGGTGCCGGGCTTTAGGCTGGCCGGGTGTCCAAAACGCCGGTGAGAGCACGGGCCGAGGGGGCTGTACGGGTGGTTGCACGTCGCGATTCCGCTGTGGGCGAACAGGGCCCCGGAGGAGCGAAGAAACCGGCAAAGAGGTGGCAGAGGTGACAGAAGCCAAGAAAGCGGCCAAGGCGGCCAAGGCCACGGCTAAGACCACGGCCAAGACCACGGCCAGGAAGCCCCCACCCCCCGTGACCAAGGCGAAGCCCCCGAAGAAGGTCACCGTGGCCCCCAAGAAGGCCACCACCCCCGTCAAGGCCGCCCCCGCGAAGACCGTCGCCACGAAGCCCCCCAAGGCCGAGTCCCGCACCGCCCTGGTCCGCCGCGCCCGGCGGATCAACCGCGAGCTGGCCGAGGTGTACCCGTACGCGCACCCGGAGCTGGACTTCGAGAACCCCTTCCAGCTGATCGTCGCCACGGTCCTGTCGGCCCAGACCACCGACCTGCGCGTCAACCAGACCACTCCGGGGCTCTTCGCCAAGTACCCCACCCCCGAGGACCTGGCCGCCGCCAACCCCGAGGCAGTCGAGGAGATCCTTCGCCCGACCGGGTTCTTCCGGGCCAAGACCAAGTCGGTCATAGGGCTCTCCAAGGCCCTGGTGGAGGACTTCGGCGGGGAGGTCCCGGGGCGTCTTGAGGACCTGGTCAAGCTGCCCGGTGTCGGCCGCAAGACCGCGTTCGTCGTGCTCGGCAATGCCTTCGGGCGGCCCGGCATCACCGTAGACACGCACTTCCAGCGGCTGGTGCGGCGCTGGCAGTGGACCGACGAGACCGATCCGGACAAGATCGAGGCGGCCGTCGGCGCGCTCTTCCCGAAGAGCGAGTGGACGATGCTCTCGCACCATGTGATCTTCCACGGCCGCCGCATCTGCCACGCCCGCAAGCCCGCCTGCGGCGCCTGCCCCATCGCCCCGCTCTGCCCGGCGTACGGCGAGGGCGAGACCGACCCCGAGAAGGCGAAGAAGCTGCTGAAGTACGAGAAGGGCGGCCTCCCGGGCCAGCGCCTCAAGCCCCCGCAGTCCTACCTGGACGCGGGCGGCATCCCGGCCCCTCCGCTGGGGGCCGGATGAGGAGCCGGGCCGGACACGCGCGCGAGCGACCCGAGGACGGCTCCAAGGTCGGCGTCGGCATGCCGCGGGCCGGACACGCGCGCGGGCGCCCCGTGGAACGATCGGCGGACTCCCGCGCGTTGGGACCGGCAGAACGGGGGTGGCGATGACGCACGCGAACCACACGCACCGGCATGCGCGGCCGGCGCTGACCAAGGACGGCCTGCCCGGCTGGCTGGACCCGGTGGTGCATGCCGTCGAGACGGTCGAGCCGCTCCAGCTGAGCCGTTTCCTGCCGCCGACGGACGGGGCGGGGCGCCAGTCGGCCGTGCTCATCCTGTTCGGGGAGGGCGAGGGCGGGCCCGAGCTGCTGCTGATGGAGCGCGCGAGTTCGCTGCGGTCGCACGCCGGACAGCCCTCCTTCCCCGGTGGCGCCCTCGACCCCGAGGACGGTGACCCGCAGGGCGACGGCCCGCTGCGGGCCGCTCTCCGCGAGGCCGAGGAGGAGACGGGGCTCGACCCGGTCGGGGTCCAGCTCTTCGGTGTGCTGCCCAAGCTCTACATCCCCGTGAGCGGCTTCGTCGTGACCCCCGTGCTGGCCTGGTGGCGCGAGCCGACGCCGGTCGGGGTCGTCGACCCGAACGAGACGGCACGGGTCTTCACGGTCCCCGTGGCGGATCTCACGGATCCGGCCAACAGAGCCACGACCGTCCACCCCAGCGGCCACCGAGGCCCGGCATTCCTGGTCGAATCGGCCCTTGTGTGGGGTTTCACGGCCGGAATCATCGACCGCCTCCTGCACTACGCGGGCTGGGAGCGACCGTGGGACCGAGAGAAGCAGGTCCCGCTGGACTGGCGCTCATGACAGGGTGGCACCCGTGCCGTGATCCGCGGGGGACGACCTCCCGGACCCCCGGCCGGACGTGCGCGGTGACCGGAAAGTGATGAGGCGAGGCTCGAAGCAGTGAACGTGCTGGACATCCTGTTGCTGGTCGCCGCCGTGTGGTTCGCGATCGTGGGCTATCGCCAGGGCTTCGTCGTCGGCATCCTGTCGGTGATCGGTTTCCTGGGCGGCGGCCTCGTCGCGGTCTATCTCCTGCCCGTCATCTGGGACGCCCTGACCGACGACGCGGAGGTCAGTACGACCGCCGCCGTCGTCGCGGTCATCGTCGTCATCGTCTGCGCCTCCGTCGGCCAGGCCCTGACCACCCATCTCGGCAACAAGCTGCGGCGGTACATCACCTGGTCCCCGGCCCGCGCCCTCGACGCCACCGGCGGCGCCCTCGTCAACGTCGTCGCGATGCTCCTGGTCGCCTGGCTGATCGGCTCGGCCCTGGCCGGTACGACGCTGCCGACGGTCGGCAAGGAGGTCCGCAACTCCAATGTGCTGAAGGGCGTTTCACGCGCCTTGCCCGAACAGGCCGACACCTGGTTCGCGGACTTCTCCTCGGTCCTCGCGCAGAACGGCTTCCCGCAGGTCTTCAGCCCGTTCGCGAACGAGACCATCACCAAGGTCCGGCCCCCCGACCCCGCGCTCGCGGGCAGCGAGGTCGCCACCCGTGCCAAGCAGTCCATCGTGAAGGTCGTGGGCACCGCCCAGGGCTGCGGCAAGGTCCTCGAAGGCACCGGCTTCGTCTTCGACGAGCGCCGCGTGATGACCAACGCGCACGTGGTCGGCGGCGTCGACGAGCCCACCGTCCAGATAGGCGGCGAGGGCAGGAAGTACGACGCCACGGTCGTCCTCTACGACTGGGAGCGCGACATCGCCGTACTGGACGTACCGGACCTGAACGCGCCCGTGCTGGAGTTCACCACCGAGGACGCGAGCAGCGGCGACGGCGCGATCGTCGCCGGGTTCCCGGAGAACGGGGCGTACGACGTGCGCGCCGCGCGCGTGCGCGGTCGCATCACGGCCAATGGCCCGGACATCTACCACCGCGGCACCGTCCGCCGCGATGTGTACTCGCTCTACGCGACCGTCCGCCAGGGCAACTCCGGCGGCCCGCTGCTCACTCCCGAGGGCAAGGTGTACGGCGTGGTCTTCGCGAAGTCCCTCGACGACCCGGACACCGGGTACGCGCTCACCGCGGACGAGGTCCAGGAGGACATCACGCAGGGTCGTACGGCCAACCAGCAGGTGGACAGCGACAGCTGCGCGCTCTGAGGCCTCAGAGGGCCTCAGGAGCCGTCAGGGGCGAGGATGGCGGAGGCGGGCCGAGACCCAGCGGGCCCGGCGGCGCAGGATGCGCGGAATGCCCAGCTGCGGATCCGTGACCGGCAGCTGCGGGGCGCCCCTCTGATGGGAGCCCGGGCCCGCTGCCGGGCGGCGGTTGCGTGCTGCGTCACTGTAGTCGTGCGTCCAGCCCATACCCCGACGTGTGCCCCCGCCCCAAGGTCGATAACCGCACCCGGGTCCCCCAATCGGCCTATGCGCCGGGCAATGGCCGTTCGTAGGGCAGCCGTTCCCGTCCGCATAGCGGGCGACCTGGCCGAACTCACCGGTCGGGTTCGGGGTCCTTCAGCCAGTTGATCAGTTCGGTGGAGAACGCGACCGGGTCCTCCTCGTGCGGGAAGTGCCCGAGACCGTCGAACAGCCGCCAGCGGTACGGCGCTTCGACGTACTCCACGGACCCGGCCGCGCTCCGCGTCCGCATCACCGGATCGAGCGAGCCGTGCAGATGCAGTGTCGGCACCCGCACCGGGCGCTTCATCCGGCGGTTGAACTGGATGCCGTCCGGGCGGGCCATCGAGCGGACCATCCAGCGGTACGGCTCGATCGAGCAGTGCGCCGTCGAGGGGATGCACATCGCGCGCCGGTACGCCTCCACGGCCTCGTCGTCGGGCAGCCGGGGCCCCGACCAGTCCCGGACCAGTCGGCCCACCAGGGCGCCGTCGTCGGCGGTGAGCTGCCGTTCGGGGACCCAGGGCCGCTGGAACCCCCAGATGTAGGACCCCGCGGCCGTCTGCTTGACGTCCGACAGCATGGCCGAGCGCCAGCGTCTCGGGTGCGGCATCGAGGCGATCGCGAGCCGCCGTACGAGCTTGGGGCGCATCACGGCCGCCGTCCACGCCAGATATCCGCCCAGGTCGTGGCCGACCAGCGCGGCGTCGGGCTCGCCGAGGGACCGTACGACTCCCGTGATGTCGAGCGCGAGGTTGGCGGGGTCGTAACCGCGCGGGGTGCGGTCGCTGCCGCCGACCCCGCGCAGATCCATGGCCACGGCCCTGAAGCCCGCGTCGGCGAGCGCGACCAGCTGGTGCCGCCAGGTCCACCAGAACTGCGGGAAGCCGTGCAGCAGCAGCACCAGCGGCCCGTCGCCGAGTTCGGCGATGTGGAAGCGGGCGCCGTTGGCCGCGACATCGCGATGACGCACCTCTTTCCCACCGGGCACATCCAGGAGTACGGCCGAGGCAGGCGTGGCGGGGTCCGTCATGAGGATGAGCGTGCCACAGCCTCGATGGCGACGTCGGCCTGGTTGGGCTGACGGGGGTGCGGCTTGGCGTTCTGCAGGACGCCCGCCGTCTCCTTCACGGACGCGGCGACCTTCTGCGGGCCCTGGCTCTTCTTGGCCTTCTTCGCGAAGACGACACCGACGAGCGCGAGGAGGCCGGCGACCAGCACGTTCGCGACGAAGGACAGCAGGAAGCAGACCGCCAGGTTCCAGTCGCTCCAGGTCCGGATGCCGTACGCCAGTGCGAAGCTCAGCATCGGCAGGGAGAAGATCAGCACCGCGCCGGCCGCCGCGAACGCCCCGCCGCCGACCGCACCACGCTTGACGTCCTGCTTCAACTGCGCCTTGGCCAGTGCGATCTCGTCGTGGACCAGCGCGGACATCTCGCTCGTCGCCGAGGCGAACAGCTGGCCGATGCTGCGTTCGGCGCCGACCGGGCTGCCGTCGGGTGCGCTCATCGGGGTCTCCCTGTCTGTCTCTTACGTCCTCAGTCCTGTCAGATCATGCCGGACCGCGGTCCCCGTCGCCTGCCCCGGCCATCACTTCGGCAAGCCTCCGGTGCTCGGCGGCCTTGCGCTCGTAGATCTCGGCCATGCGCAGGTGGTACGCCGGGTTGTCCTCCTCGTAGATGTCCGGGATGCCGTCGTGGTCCTCGTCGCGCTCCTCGGCCTCGCACAGGCTGCGGTACTTGGAGTTCCGTACCTTCAGCAGGATGGACGCGAGTACGGCCGCGATCAGCGAGCCGACGAGCACGGAGGCCTTGATCTCCTCGACGAGCGCCGGGTTGGACTCGAAGGCCAGTTCGCCGATGAGCAGCGAGACGGTGAAGCCGATCCCGGCGAGGGAGGAGACGGCGAGGACGTCCGGCCAGGCGAGGTCGCCGGAGAGCGAGGCCCGGGTGAAGCGGGCGGTCAGCCAGGTCCCGCCGAAGATGCCGAGCGCCTTGCCGACGACCAGTCCGAGGACGACACCGAGGGTTTCCGGCTGGGTGAACACGAAGTGCAGCGCGTCCCTGGAGATCGCCACACCCGCGCTGAACAGGGCGAACAGCGGTACGGCGAAGCCGGCCGACACCGGCCGTACGAGATGCTCGATGTGCTCGCCGGGGGAGTGCGCCTCACCAGAGTGCGGCGAGCAGCGCAGCATCAGGCCCATCGCGACACCGGCGATGGTGGCGTGGATGCCGCTGTTGTACATCAGGCCCCAGATGACCAGCGCGAGCGGCACGTACACGTACCAGCCGCGTACGCCCTTCCGCAGCAGCAGCCAGAAGACGCCGAGACCGATGACGGCGCCGCCGAGGGCCGCGAAGTTCAGTTCGTGGGAGAAGAAGACCGCGATGATCAGGATCGCGAAGAGGTCGTCGACGACGGCGAGGGTGAGCAGAAAAGCGCGCAGGGCCGAGGGGAGCGAGGTTCCGATGACGGCGAGGACGGCGAGCGCGAAGGCGATGTCGGTCGCGGTCGGCACGGCCCAGCCGTCGTACGATCCGCCGCCGACGACGTTGGTGAGCGTGTAGACGAGCGCCGGTACGGCCATCCCGCACACGGCGGCGACGACGGGGAGGAGGGCGGCCTTGGGGTCCTTCAGGTCACCGGCGACCAGCTCGCGTTTGAGTTCGATGCCCGCGACGAAGAAGAAGAGCGCGAGCAGTCCGTCGGCGGCCCAGTGCTGGAGGGAGAGATCCAGTCCGAGCGAGGCGGGGCCTATGTGGAACTCCCGCACGCTCTCGTAGCTGTCGTGCAGGGCGGGCACGTTCGCCCAGATCAGCGCCGTGATCGCGGCGAGCAGGAGCAGGACACCGCCGACGGTCTCGGTGCGCAGCGCGTCGACGACGAAGTTCCGCTCGGGCAGGGAGGGGTGCTCAAGGAACTTCTGGTTGCCGGTGTTGCCGCGGGTGGTGGTACCGGGCGCGGGCATGGAGGGACCTCCGGTCGGTAGGCAGGCAGGACGGACCACATTGCCGACCAGACTTCCCGGCGCACCTTGAGTGTTCTGTTGTGGTGTGGGCTGTTGTGGGGGCTGCGTTGTTGGCGGGTGTGCTGCGGACGTTTTGTTTAGTTTACCTAAGGTGTGGCGGGGGCCCGTGCGATGAACCTCACATTAAGCGCGAAGGGGGCACCCGGCATGGTGCCGGGTGCCCCCTTCGGGGACGTTCTCTGGTCCGTTTCAGTCCTCGCTGGGCGCCGCGGGAAGCTTCGCCTGGATGAGGTCCATCACCGTGGAGTCGGTCAGGGTGGTGACGTCACCGAGCTGACGGTTCTCGGCCACGTCGCGCAGCAGGCGCCGCATGATCTTGCCGGAGCGGGTCTTGGGCAGCTCGGCGACCGGCATGATGCGCTTGGGCTTGGCGATGGGGCCGAGGGTGGCGCCGACGTGATCGCGCAGGTCGCCGACGAGGGTCTTGGTCTCCGCGGCCGTACCGCGCAGGATCACGAACGCCACGATCGCCTGCCCGGTGGTCTCGTCGGTCGCGCCCACGACCGCCGCCTCCGCGACCGACGGGTGCGAGACCAGCGCCGATTCCACCTCGGTCGTGGAGATGTTGTGCCCGGACACGAGCATCACGTCGTCCACGCGGCCGAGGAGCCAGATGTCCCCGTCCTCGTCCTTCTTGGCACCGTCCCCGGCGAAGTACTTGCCCTCGAAGCGCGACCAGTACGTGTCGAGGAACCGCTGGTCGTCACCCCAGATGGTGCGCAGCATCGACGGCCACGGCTCGGTGAGGACGAGATAGCCGCCGCCCCCGTTGGGGACCTCCCGGGCCTCGTCGTCGACGACGGTCGCGGAGATGCCGGGCAGCGGCCGCTGGGCGGAGCCGGGCTTGGTCTCGGTGACGCCCGGCAGCGGCGAGATCATCATCGCGCCGGTCTCGGTCTGCCACCAGGTGTCCACGATCGGGGTCACATCCGTGCCGATGTGCTTGCGATACCAGATCCACGCCTCGGGGTTGATCGGCTCGCCGACGGATCCCAGGACCCGGAGGGAGGACAGGTCGAACTTCGCGGGGATGTCGTCGCCCCACTTCATGAACGTACGGATCGCCGTGGGCGCCGTGTAGAGGATCGTCACGCCGTACTTCTGCACGATCTCCCAGAAGCGGCCCTGGTGCGGGGTGTCGGGCGTGCCCTCGTACATGACCTGCGTCGCGCCGTTCGCCAGCGGCCCGTACACGATGTACGAGTGCCCGGTCACCCAGCCGACGTCGGCCGTGCACCAGTACACGTCGGTCTCGGGCTTGAGGTCGAAGACGGCGTGGTGGGTGTAGGCCGCCTGTGTGAGGTAACCGCCCGAGGTGTGCAGGATGCCCTTCGGCTTCCCGGTCGTGCCGGAGGTGTAGAGGATGAACAGCGGGTGCTCGGCCTCGAAGGCCTCCGGGGTGTGCTCGGCGCTCTGCCGCTCGACGATCTCGTGCCACCACACGTCGCGGCCCTCGGTCCAGGCGACCTCCTGGCCCGTACGGCGTACGACGAGGACGTGCTCCACGTTGTCCACGCGCTCGACGGCGTCGTCGACCGCGGGCTTGAGCGCGGAGGGCTTGCCCCGGCGCCAGCCGCCGTCGGTGGTGATGACGACCTTGGCGTCGGCGTCCTGGATACGGGTCGCGAGCGCGTCCGCGGAGAAGCCGCCGAAGACGACGGAGTGCGCGGCGCCGATACGGGCGCAGGCGAGCATCGCGACGGCCGTCTCGGGGATCATCGGCATGTAGACGGCGACCCGGTCGCCCGCCTGAACTCCCAGCTCCAGCAAGGCGTTCGCGGCCTTGCTGACCTCGTCCTTGAGCTCGGCGTAGGTGATGGCGCGGCTGTCGCCGGGCTCCCCCTCGAAGTGAATGGCGACCCGGTCACCGCGTCCTGCCTCGACATGCCGGTCGACGCAGTTGTACGCGACGTTGAGCTTTCCGTCCTTGAACCACTTGGCGAACGGCGGGTTCGACCAGTCCAGCGTCTCGGTCGGCTCGGTGGCCCAGGTCAGCCGGCGGGCCTGCGCGGCCCAGAAGCCGAGCCGGTCTGCCTTGGCCTGTTCGTACGCCTCCGCGGTGACGTTGGCGTTCGCGGCCAGGTCGGCGGGCGGCGCGAACCTGCGCTCTTCCTTGAGCAGGTTGGCCAAGGATTCGTTGCTCACGACATCTCCCTTTCCCAGGGTGTCCGTTGTGTCCCGGGCCACAGCTCATCAGACGTGGACCCTCGATGACAAGGGTCGCCTGCCGATTGGTTTAGACCTGTTGGCGGAGGTCGGTGGCTGTGCGCCGCGGCTGTGTGCCGGGGTGGCCCCGCACAGGCGGGGCCACCCGTACCCACGGACCGGGAGGGGAAATGGTTCACGCGCGTGTGTCGTGCAACGCCGTCGCGGCGACCTGGTCGAAGACCCCTTTCTCCGATGCTCCTTCGGTGCTCTCCGTGAGCAGATAGGCCTGTGCCTCGCCCACGTGGAAGTACATCCCGTGCAGCTCCAGCGCCCCTTCGCGCAGCGCCCGTGCCACGGACTCGTGCTCGCGCAGGTGCTCCAACTGCTGGACCACGTTGGTCAGGCAGAGCTGCTCGACCGCGTCGGCCGGCGCCCGCCCGGCGAGCCGCGCCCAGGGCCGGTCCGCGTCCGCCAGGCGCTCCAGGCTCGGCAGCCCGTGCCGCAGCCACCGCTTGAGCGGGGTCTGCGCGCCCCCGGGTTCGGTACTGAGCAGCGCCTGCATGGCCCCGCACCCGGAGTGCCCGCACACCGTGATGGACCGCACCCGCAGCACGTCCACCGCGTACTCGATCGCCGCCGCCACCGAGTCGTCCCCGCTCTCCTCGCCGGGCAGCGGCACGAGGTTGCCCACATTGCGTACGACGAAGAGGTCGCCGGGGCCGCTGGAGGTGATCATCGACGTGACGAGCCGCGAGTCCGCGCAGGTCAGGAACAGCTGGGAGGGTTGCTGTCCCTCACGCGCGAGCCGGGCCAGCTCACCGCGCACCAGCGGGGCGGTGTTCCGCTGGAACGCGCTGATGCCACGCGCCAGTCGGTGCCCGCCGGTGCGGTGCCCGCTCGTCTGCTGCTCGCTCGGCCCGTGCCCGCCCGGTCCGTCGGCCGCCTCTTCCGGCCGGCTGCCGGACGGCGTGGGTTCCGGGCTCTCGCACTGGTGGTTGCGCCAGGGCGTCCACGGGCGGCACCGGCAGCCCGGTGCGGACGTGGCGGCGGGCTCGGCGATACGGGTGCCCGCGCGCCCGGTGATCTCGACGGAGCCGCCGAGCGTGAGGTGGGCGCTCTGCCAGTCCTGCAGCGATTCGTAGGCCGCGTGGTCCATGAACGACCCGTCCAACTCCACGACGGTGTCGGCTCCTTGGGGCACCAGATGCAGGGCCCGGCTGAGCCGCGGCACGGCGAGAAAGGTCAACTGGCCTCGCACGTGGACGTAATGGACTCCTTCCTTCTCTTCGTGCGTGATGCGGGTGCGGGTGAGGCGGTGCAGGGCGACGCCGACGGCCACGGCGATGCCGAGGGCCACGCCTTCCAGGACGCCGAGGAAGACGACGGCGACGGTGGTGACCGCGTACACCAGCACCTCACGGTGGCGGGTGACCGTGCGGATGTGGTGCAGGGACACCATCTGGATGCCGACCGCCATCACCAGGGCGGCGAGGGAGGCGAGGGGGATCAGCTCCAGGACGGGGACCAGCAGGAGCGCGGCCGCTACTACCCAAACGCCGTGCAGCATCGTGGAGTTCCGGCTGACGGCACCGGACTGCACATTGGCCGCGCTGCGGACGGCGACGCCGGTGATGGGCAGGCCGCCGAGCGCCCCGGACACCACGTTGGCCGCGCCCTGGCCGCGCAGCTCCCGGTCCAGGTTCGAGCGCGGGACGCGTGGCTCCCCGCGGGCGGTGACCAGTTTGTCGACGGCCACGGCGGAGAGCAGCGACTCGACGCTGCCGACCAGGGTGATGGTGAGGACGGCGGCCGCGAGGCCCAGCACCGGCCCTTCGGGCAACTGCGGCAGGGCGTGGCTGGACCAGGACGGCAGGTCCACCCGGGCCAGGTGCAGCCCGGCGAGGGAGGCCACCGCCGTGGCGGCCGCGACGGCGACGAGGGCCGCCGGGAGCTTTCGCACGGACCGGCCGAGGCGGCCCGGGATGCGGGGCCAGACCAGCAGCACGGCCAGTGTCAGCGCGCTCATCGACAGCGCGGCGGGGTGCAGGTCCGCCAACTGGGCGGGCAGAGCGCCCAGGTTGGCGACGACGGAGCTCTGCGGGGTGCCGCCGAGGACGATGTGCAACTGGGCGACTGCGATGGTGACGCCGATGCCGGCGAGCATGCCGTGCACGATCGCGGGGCTGACGGCGAGCGCCGAGCGGGCCACGCGCAGACAGCCCAGGCCCAGCTGGGCGAGCCCGGCGACGACCGTGATGGCGCAGGTCGTCCGCCAGCCGTACTGGTGGATGAGGTCGGCCGTGACGACGGTGAGGCCCGCGGCGGGGCCGCTGACCTGGAGCGGGGAGCCGCCGAGGCGTCCGGCGACGATGCCGCCGACGGCGGCGGCGACGAGGCCGGCCTGGAGCGGGGCGTCGGTGGCCAGAGCGATGCCCAGGGACAGAGGCAGGGCGATCAGGAAGACCGCGATCGAGGCGGACAGGTCGGCGCCGGTGATACGGAACCGGCGGCGCGGGCCGGGTGGGGGGCTGTGGGACTGGTGCGCGCGCTTCGACCGAGTCGGGTCGGTGGCGCGGGCGGGGACGCAGGCGGACATGTTCTCCCGTCTCCTCCGGGGCTGCGCGGTCGCGGGATGCGGCCGTGGGTCACGGCGTACAGCGGCGGGATTTCTCAACTCTCGGTAAACGAATCGTAATGCAGAGTAAAGACAATGCACGGATATTTGCGGCAAATAGGTGAGTCAATCACTCAGGTGAGTGATCGGAAATTTTTATCGGCTTGTCATACCAATCCCTCCTGGGCTCCGTGCGACTTTGGCCGCTCTGCCCCCGACTGGAGGAAGAAGGTGGGCCGAAGATGGCCGTCACCCAGAGGATTGCCGCGGGCGCCGCACTCGCCGCGGCCTGCGCCGTGGCGCTCGCCGGTTGCGGTACCGGCGACACCGGCGGGACCAGCGACACCGGTGCGCAAGGTGCGCCCGGTGCCGAGCGGGGCGCGCACGGTGCGAAGAAGGCCCCTCCGGCCCCGGCCGCACCCGCGCCCAAGAGCGCCGTACGCCTGATCGGCGACGGTTCCACCGCGTACACCGGCGTGCAGCCGCACTTGCCCAGACCCGAGCGGCTGAAGCCCGGTCAGAAACCGCCGCAGTTCGTGGTGTTCTCGTGGGACGGCGCGGGCGAGGACGGCCAGCGGCTCTTCTCCCACTTCCGCAAGGTGGCGCGGGCCAACAAGGCGACGATGACGTACTTCCTGAGCGGCGTGTACATGCTGCCGGAGGAGAAGCGCAGCCGCTACCGGCCGCCGCAGCACTCACCGGGCCGCTCGGACATCGGCTTCAACGACACGCAGGGAATCAAGGACACCGTGGACCAGCTGCGCGGCGCGTGGCTGGAGGGCAACGAGATCGGGACCCACTTCAACGGCCACTTCTGCGGTACCGGCGGCGGGGTCGGCGAGTGGTCGGTCGAGGAGTGGAAGAGCGAGATCGCCCAGGCGAAGGCGTTCGTGAAGTCGTGGAAGACCAACACGGGCACCAAGGAGGCGGCGCCGCTGCCCTTCGACTACGAGAAGGAGCTCATCGGCGCCCGCACGCCCTGCCTGGAGGGCCAGAAGAACTTCATGCGCGCCGCCCGCGAGCTGGGCTTCCGCTATGACACCAGCGGCGTCAACGACCAGGTCTGGCCCGAGAAGCGCGACGGCCTGTGGGACCTGTCGATGCAACTCGTCCCGGTCCCGGGCCGCGGCTTCGAGACACTGACCATGGACTACAACTTCTACATGAACCAGTCCGGGGCGCGCACCGGCGACCCGGACAAGCACGAGTACTGGGGCGACCAGTTCCGCGACGGCCTGCTCAAGGGCTTCGAGCGCGCCTATCACGGCAACCGCGCGCCCCTGATCATCGGCAACCACTTCGAGTCCTGGAACGGCGGCGCCTACATGCGGGCCGTCGAGGAGACCATCGAGACGGTCTGCACGAAGGCCGAGGTGCGCTGCGTCTCCTTCCGGCAGCTCGCCGACTGGCTGGACGTCCAGGATCCGAAGACCCTGGACAAGCTGCGCACTCTCAAGGTCGGCCAGGCCCCGGAGCAGGGCTGGACCGCCTTCCTCGGGGACCGGTCGAACAAGCCCGCCCCGGCCCCGAAGGGCGTCCCCGGCACCCCGGCCGTCAAGCCGTAGCGGCCGCTGGGGCGCCGGCCCTCAGGCCGTGGCCATCACGCCCTCGCCCAGCACGAACCCGGGGTCGACCTGTGCCGCCAGGTCGGCTCCGGTGCGCTCGTTGCCCCAACTCCCCGCGTTCTTCAGATGGAAGTGGACCATCTGGCGCGTGTAGTGCTCCCGGTCGCGCAGGTCGTACATGGCGTCGGCAGCCTCCTGAAGGGTGCGCAGGGCGCCGCGGTTGGTGTCCTCCAGGAACTCGAAGCGGGGCGGGCGGCCCTTTTCCATGGCACGCACCCAGTCCGAGTGCCCGACCGTGACGATCAGGTCGTCCCCGGCCTCGGCGCGGAGGAAGTCGAGATCGTCCTGACCATGCACCTTGTTGCCGACGACCTTCAGGGCCACGCCGTAGTCACGGGCGTACTCCTTGTACTGCCGGTAGACGGAGACCCCCCGCCGGGTCGGCTCGGCGACGAGGAACGTCATGTCGAAGCGGGTGAACATGCCGGACGCGAAGGAGTCCGAACCCGCCGTCATGTCGACCACCACGTACTCGTCGCGGCCGTCGACCAGATGGTTCAGGAACAGCTCCACCGCGCCCGTCTTGGAGTGGTAGCAGGCGACCCCCAGGTCGGAGTCGGTGAAGGGGCCGGTGACCATCAAACGGACGGCTCCGCCGTCGAGTTCCACCGGCCGCGCGCAGGCGTCGTAGACCGGGTTGTCCTCGCACACCCGCACCAGCCGGGAGCCGTCGCCGGGCGGGGTCGTCTTGATCATGGTCTCGGCGGACGCGATGCGCGGATTGGAGCCGCGCAGGTAGTTCTTGATCAGCGGCAGCCGCTCGCCCATCGCGGGCAGTTCGGCGGCCTCCGTCTCGTCGAGGCCGAGTGCGGCGCCCAAGTGCTGGTTGATGTCGGCGTCCACGGCGACGACCGGTGCGCCGGTGGCGGCGAGATGGCGGATGAACAGGGAGGACAGCGTGGTCTTGCCACTCCCACCCTTCCCGACGAAAGCAATTTTCATGTTCACCAAGGGTAGCGGGGTGATCTCCGAGGGTGTCCAGGCGGCGGAGGAAGACCACTCCTTCGTGGAGGGGGTCCCGGAGTCCACGTAGGGTCGTACTCATGAGTACGACAGGTGCGACCGCCGATCCGCTCGCGGCTCTGGGAACGCTCCCCGGCGTGGCCGAGTCCGTGGAGTCCGTGCGCAAGGCCGTGGACCGGGTCTACGGGCACCGGATCATGCGGCGCCGCAGCAACGAGATCACCTCCGAGGCGGCCCTGCGCGGCGCCCGCGGCTCGGGGGCGCTTTCCGGCGCGGACTGGGCCCTCGAAGAGGTGCGCCGCCGCACCGACTTCAGCGGCGACCACGAGGCCCGCGTGATGGGCGCGGCCCTGCGGTTGACCGCCGAGGCCGGCCAACTCCTGTCCATCTGGAGGCAGTCGCCCCTTCGGGTGCTGGCCCGGCTGCACCTGGTGGCCGCCGCGAGTGACGACGCGCGCGTGGGGCGTCCCCGGCAGGAGGGCGAGCCCGTCGACGAGCCGCTCGTCGAGCTGCCGCTGCCGGACGCGGCCGAGGTCTCCGGTCGCCTGGAGGGCCTGTCGCAGATCATCATCACGGGCGGCTCCGCCCCCGCTCTGGTGCCCGCGGCCGTCGTCCACGGTGAGCTGCTCGCCCTGCGCCCCTTCACCTCCCACAACGGCCTCGTCGCGCGCGCGGCCGAACGCATCGTCCTGGTCGGCAGCGGGCTCGACCCCAAGTCCGTCTGCCCGGCCGAGGTGGGCCACGCCGAACTCGGCCGCGCGGCCTACCTCGCCGCCCTCGACGGCTATGCCTCCGGCACCCCGGAGGGCATGGCCGCCTGGATCACCCACTGCGGCAAGGCGGTCGGGCTCGGGGCGCGCGAGTCGACGGCGGTGTGCGAGGCGCTGCAGCGCGGGGCGGCATAGCTCTCCGGCGGGTTGGCGCGGCCCTCTGGCCGGTGGTTGTTGAGGCATGAAGAAAGGCCCTCCCGGGGAGGGCCTGCACAGGGTTGCGGCGGTACGAGTTCTCGTACCGCCGCTGGCACGTTCACCGGGTTACCAAGCGTCCTCGATATATGCCCATCAGGTCGGGAACTTCGCCCGTCGCCTGGTGCGGCTGGCCCGTAATCGACGGGTCGACGTCGCGTGGGTGCCAGGTGTTCGTGCTCGGTCCGTGGGGCCAATTGCGTTTTAAAGGTGATCCTTTCGGATGTCCTTGGTCTCGCGGGCCGTTGAGTCCTTTCTACTCCAGGACCGGAGGATGCGGAAGTCCTGGCTGCACATCTTTACTTTTAGGTTCAAAGAGGTGCGAAAAGGGCTCCGATGTGCCGAGGGCGGGTCGCGGAAGTCATGCGGTCGCCGGGCGGCGCCTGCTCGCGTACCAGACGAGCCCCGCGGTGGCCGCCGCGGCCCCTATGGCGGCGACCGCGACCAGCGCCGGCCGGGGGCGTGCGGACAGCCGCTGCTTGAGGCGGACCGGACGGTGGAAGTCCAGAATCGGCCACCCGCGCGCGAGCGCCTCCCGACGCAGCGTCCGGTCCGGGTTCACCGCGTGCGGATACCCGACGGCCTCCAGCATCGGCAGGTCCGTCGCCGAGTCGCTGTAGGCGTAGCAGCGGGCGAGGTCGTACCCCTCGGACTCGGCGAGCTCCCGGATCGCCTCGGCCTTCGTCGGGCCGTACGCGTAGTACTCCACCTCGCCCGTGAAACAGCCGTCGTCGCCCACGACCATCCGGGTGGCCACCACCCGGTCCGCGCCGAGCAGTTCGCCGATCGGCTCGACCACCTCGGCGCCGGAGGTGGAGACGATGACGACGTCGCGGGCGGCGATGTGGTGTTCCTCGATGAGGGAGGCGGCCTCGTCGTAGATGATCGGGTCGATCAGGTCGTGAAGGGTCTCGGCGACGATGTCCTTCACTTGTTGGACGTTCCAGCCGCGGCACAGCGCGGACAGGTACTTGCGCATCCGCTCCATCTGATCGTGGTCGGCGCCGCCGACGAGGAACACGAACTGGGTATACGCGGTACGCAAGGCGGTCCGGCGGTTGATCAGACCGCCTTGGTAGAACGACTTGCTGAACGTGAGCGTGCTCGACTTCGCAATGACCGTCTTGTCCAGGTCAAAGAAGGCCGCTGTGCGAGGCAAGGGGCGGTTTTCCACAAGCCCGAGCATAGGCGCCCGCCATTCGGGCTAGTGTGGGGCGCGTGGGTTTGCCTGAGAAGGCTCTCGGGTACACCATGGAAGTCACGGATCGTTCGCGACCGTGCTAACCCGGTCCGACTCCTCCCCCCCCCCGAGTCGGCCGTGGGGACGACCCCCGCTCTCCCCCCCGGCGGGGGTCGTCGCATGTCCGGATGGGTTTTCTCCCTCCCTCTCCTCCCCTCGGGGCCGCTCTGTGCCCGCTTCGGGGCCTCGCCGCCGTGGCACACGATCCGTCACCGTGTGTAGCCATCGGGCTGCGCTGCGGAAGTCGTACACGGGTCGCCTGTACGGGTGAAGGCGATATTCACAACCACTGGGTTGTCCACAGTTATTGACCAAGATCCACACGATTTCCTGGATCGCTGCACCGTGATTCCAGCGCGCCCGGCTCGCGGCAAGTTCATGGCCGGTTCCGTTTCTCGGGCGCGTTTGGCCGGTTTCCGTCGGCCGCTCATATGAAGGCCGGTTGCCGGTTCTTCACACAGGACTTGAACGCGGGTCCTTGAGCGCTGGCGGAAACGACAGCGGAAGCAGTGAAGGGGGATGGAGATCGTGGCGGGAGCCATCGCGAACGACCGGCCGTCCGCCGCCGAGGGGCGGCAGGGCAGGCCGTTGATCGTCACCGAGGACGCGGAACTGCTGGACGACCTGCTGCGCCTGTGCGCGGCCGCGGGCGCCAGACCCGAGGTCCACCACGGGGTGCCGGAGGGCAGGGGCGGCTGGGAGGCCGCGCCGCTCGTCCTTGTCGGCGACGACTCCGTGCGACGCGTGCGCGGGGCCGTACGCAGGAGGGGAGTGGTGCTGGTCGGCCGGGACCAGGACGACTCCGGGGTCTGGCGGCGGGCCGTGGAGATCGGCGCCGATCACGTCCTGGTGCTGCCGGACGGCGAGCAGTGGCTCGTCGACCGCATCGCCGACGTGGCCGAGGGGGTCGGCAGACCCGCGCTCACCGTCGGCGTGATCGGCGGCCGGGGCGGCGCCGGCGCGTCCACGCTGGCCTGCGCGCTCGCCGTCACCTCCGCGCGGCAGGGCCGGCGCACCCTGCTCGTGGACGCGGATCCGCTGGGCGGCGGACTGGATGTGCTGCTGGGCGGCGAGACCACCGAGGGGCTGCGCTGGCCGGCGTTCGCCGCCTCGCGCGGCCGGGTCGGCGGCGGCGCACTGGAGGAGTCCCTGCCCGAACTGCACGCCCTGAGGGTCCTCAGCTGGGATCGCGGCGACGCGGTCGCCATCCCGCCCCCGGCCGTACGGGCGGTCCTCGCCGCCGGACGGCGGCGCGGCGGCGCAGTGGTCGTCGACCTGCCCCGCCGTATCGACGAGGGCGTCGCCGAGGCCCTCGCCCAGGTCGACCTCGGGCTGCTGGTCGTCCCCGCCGAGCTGCGCGCGATCGCGGCGGCCGGCCGGGTGGCCTCCGCTTTCGGGATGGTCCTGCGCGATCTGCGGGTGGCGGTACGCGGTCCGTACGCGCCCGGTCTCGACGACCAGGAGGTGGCACGGCTCCTCGGGCTGCCGCTGGTGGGTGAGGTGCCGGCCGAGGCCGGGCTGTCCGAAAGCGGCGGCCCGCCCGGGAGCGCGGTGCGGGGGCCGCTGGCGCGGTTCTGCGCCGGGTTCTGGGAGCGAGCGCTGGTCGGGGGTGAGGGCCTGTGAGCGGGTTCCGCGGGGATACGGCGCCCGGTACCGGGCCTGTGGACGGGGGTGAGGACGTATGAGCGGGGGCTGGGGCGACAGGGCCGGTGCCGAGCTCGTGGACGAGGGCCGGGACGCGCAGGCGGGCACCGGCTGTGGCGAAGGGCTGCTGGACGGCGTACGGCAGTGGCTGGCCGAGAGCGGGTCCGAACCGACACCCGCGCGCGTGGCACAGGCCCTGCGGGAGCGAGGACGGGTGCTCGGGGACGCCGAAGTCCTGGGCGCGGCCGAGCGACTGCGGTCCGAACTCGTCGGCAGCGGGCCACTGGAGCCGTTGCTCGCCGATCCGTCGGTCACCGACGTGCTGGTGTCGGCGCCGGACCGGGTGTGGGTGGACCGGGGCGGCGGCCTGGAACTGACGGCGGTGTCCTTCCCGGACGCGGCGGCCGTACGGCGGCTCGCGCAGCGGCTGGCAGCCGTGGCCGGACGCAGACTCGACGACGCCCGGCCGTGGGTCGACGCCAGGCTCCCGGACGGGACGAGGCTGCACGCGGTGCTGCCGCCGGTGGCCGTGGGCTCGACATGCCTGTCCCTGCGGGTCGTACGGCCGCGGGCGTTCACCCTCGACGAGCTGGTGGCGGCGGGGACGGTGCCGCCGGGCGGGGACCGGGTGCTGCGGGCGCTGATCCGCTCCCGCCTGTCGTACGTCATCAGCGGCGGCACCGGCACGGGCAAGACCACGCTCCTGAGCGCGCTGCTCGGCCTGGTCGACCCCGGTGAGCGGATCGTGCTCGCCGAGGACTCGGCGGAGCTGCGGCCCGACCATCCGCATGTGGTGCGGCTGGAGGGACGGCCCGCCAACCAGGAGGGCGTGGGCCTCGTCGAACTCCAGGACCTGGTCCGGCAGGCCCTGCGGATGCGGCCCGACCGGCTGGTCGTCGGCGAGGTGAGGGGGCATGAAGTCGTGTCTCTTCTGGCCGCCCTGAACACGGGCCACGAAGGCGGCTGCGGGACGGTCCACGCCAATGCGGCGGCGCAGGTTCCGGCCCGTCTGGAGGCGTTGGGTACGGCGGCCGGGCTCGACCGGGCTGCCCTGCACAGCCAGTTGTCGGCGGCACTGTCGGTGGTCCTCCATCTCGTACGGGACCGGGACGGGCGGCGGCGGATCGCCGAGGTGCATGTGCTGGAGCGGGCCCCTTCGGGGCTGGTGGTGACGGTGCCCGCGCTGCGGTGGGGCGCTGAGGCGTTCGCGTACGAGCGGGGGTGGGAGCGGCTGCGGGGGCTGCTTCGGGAAGGGCCGGGCGAGGAGACCGAGGGCGGGTGTCACGACGGGCTTCGTGGCGGGCCCCGTGACGGGCCTCGGGACGGGCTTCGTGATGGGGGTGAGTGGCTGTGACGGGGATCGGTGAGATGCCGGCCTGGGCGGCAGCCGTGGCGTGTGCCGCGGTGGCGGCCTGGCTGCTGGGCGGGTCGGCCTCCGGGGCTCGGCGGGCGCAGTTGCTGTTCGCCGGTGCTGGTGCGGCGACGGGGCCTCCGCCCTGGGAACGGGCGGTCGTCCGGGTCCGGCGGTTGCGGGCCGAATGGTGGGCGCTGGTGGCCGGGCTGGCGGTCGCGGTGCTGGGGGCTTCCGTGCTGCCCGTGCTCGCGGGCGCGGCCGGGGTGCCGTTGCTGAGGCGGGTGCGGCGGGCCGGTGAGGCTCGGCGGGCCGCGGAGCGGCGGGGCGACGCCGTGATCGCGCTGTGCGGGGCGCTGGCCGGGGAAGTGCGGGCCGGGCGGCAGCCGGGGGAGGCGCTGCTGCGGGCGGCACGGGCCACCGACGGCTGCGACGGGCTCGGTGCGGCACAGGCGGTGGTGCTGGCGGCGGCGCGGTTCGGCGGGGACGTGCCGGGTGCCCTCGCGGACGCGGCACGGCAACCGGGCGCCGACGGGCTGCTGGGGCTCGCCGCGTGCTGGCGGGTGGCTGTTGACCGGGGTGCGGGCCTGGCGGCGGGGCTCGACCGCCTGGAGGGCGCGCTGCGTGCTGAGCGGGACCAGCGGGCCGACCTGCGCGCCCAGTTGGCGGGTGCCCGGTCGACGGCGGTGATGCTCGCCGGGCTGCCCGTGCTGGGCCTGCTCCTGGGCACCGCCCTCGGGGCCGACCCGCTGCACGTGGTGCTGCACAGCGCCGCCGGGTTCGGCTGCCTGCTGGTCGGCGGAGTGCTGGAGGGCGTCGGGCTGTGGTGGGCGCTGCGGATCGTACGGAGAGCGGAGGCGGCATGAGCACGGAAGTTGTCCACAGGCTGGGGGCCGTGGTGTGCGTGGCCGTGGGGCTCTGGTGGCTGGCGCGGTCGTTCGGCACCGCGCGGCGCGAACGGCGGCTGCGCAGACGGCTGGACGCGGTGCTGGTCGTGGAGGCCGCGCCCGCGGAGCGGCGTCTCGCGGTACAGGGTGCCGTACGGCGGTGGCTGCCGCTCGCCGGTGCGGTGTGCGCCGGGTGGGTGCTGGTCGGGGGCCTCGCGGGGCTGTTGCTGGGGCTGGCGGCCGGGTTCGGGGCCTGGCGGTGGCGGCTGCGGCGCCGGGGCGGGCCGGTGGAGGAGTACGACCCGGCCGAGGCGGCGCGGCAGCTTCCGCTCGCCGCCGATCTGCTGGCGGCCTGCGTCACGGCCGGGGCGAGTCCCGTGGCGGCCGCGCAGGCCGTGGGTGAGGCGCTGGGCGGGCCGGTCGGGGAACGGCTGGCCAGGGGCGCGGCACAGGCACGGCTCGGCGGTGAACCGGCGGAGGCGTGGCGGGCCTTGGCTGCGCTGCCCGGTGCCGCCCCACTGGCCCGGCTCCTGGAGCGGGCCGACGAGTCCGGGGTGCCGGCCGCGGCCCCGGTCGCCCGGCTCGCCTCCGAGGCCCGCGCGGAGTGGGGGCGCACCGCGACGGAACGGGCCCGTAGAGCCGCCGTCATGGTCACCGTGCCGGTGGGGCTGTGCTTCCTGCCCGCGTTCATCGCGGTCGGGGTGCTGCCGGTGGTCATCGGGCTGGCGGGCGGTCTGCTGGGAGGAGGTGGCGGATGAGGGGGTGATGTGCACGACGACTTATGACGACCCATGACAGCTGATGACGGCTCATGGGGTGAACCGAACGGATCCTTACGGGGGTTGAGATGTACAAGGCAGTACAGGTGACGGCACAGGCAGCGGCATGGGCAGCGGTGCGAGGGCGGATGCGCGCCCTGGTGCACAGGGCACGGGCGGCGCGGAGGGACGCGGGGATGGTCACCTCCGAGTACGCGGTCGGGATCATCGCGGCGGTGGCCTTCGCCGCGGTGCTCTACAAGGTGGTGACCAGCGGGCAGGTCCAGGAGGAACTGCAGGGCATCGTGGGGCGGGCGCTCAATGGCGGGGCGTGAGCGGCGGGCGGCCACCGGGCGGACGGTTGCGCCGTCGGCCCGGGACCGCGGGTTCGTGACGGCCGAGGCCGCCGTGGCCCTGCCGGTGCTGGTGCTGTTCGCCCTGGCGTTGGTGTGGGCGCTGCTCGCCGCCTGCGCGCAGATCCAGTGCGTGGACGCGGCCGGGGCGGGCGCCCGGGCGGCGGCTCGCCAGGACCCGCCGGACGCGGTGGTGAAGGTGGCCGAGCGGGCGGCGCCGGACGACGCGGAGGTGACCGTGAGCCGGGAGGGCGACCTCGTGCGCGTACGGGTCATCGCGTATCCGCCGGGGCCGGACGCGCTGAGTCTCGAACTGGGACATGAGGCCGTGGCACTGGCGGAGGAGACGGTGGGGGTGAGCGGATGAGAACCCCTCGGTGGCCTCGCCGGTGGCCTCGCCGGTGGCCGCGTCGGCTCGCGGCCGCCGTGGCGTCGGACAGGGGCTCCGCGACGGTCTGGGCCGTCGGTGCGATCGCCGTGCTGTGTGTCGTCTTCGGCTCCGTGCTGGCCGTGGGCCAGGCCATCGCGATCCGGCACCGTGCGGCGGGCGCGGCCGACCTCGCGGCGCTCGCGGCCGCCGACCACTGGGCGCGGGGCGGTGACGCGGCCTGTGCCACGGCGGACCGGGTGGCGCGGGCCCAGGGCGGCCGACTGGTGCGGTGCGCGGTCGAGGGCGAGATCTCGGACGTCACGGCGGCGTCGGGCGCGGGGCCGCTGACCTCCGAGGTCAGGGCGAGAGCGGGCCCACCGGGCCCACCGGACGGCTCCCTCGGCTCTGCGGGGCCGGTCGGGGCCGGGCTGTCGGGCGGCTTCCTCGGTCCTCCGAGCCCGCAGGGCGGCACGCTCAGCCCTCCGGGCCCGGTCGCGCCCGATCCCGTGGACGCCGGCCTCACCCCTCCGGCGCCCCGCACAGCAGTTCCGTGAGCAACCGCACAGCCCCCCGCTTGTGCAGCGGATCGTTGCCGTTGCCGCACTTGGGGGACTGGATGCAGGACGGGCAGCCGGCGTCGCACTCGCAGGAGGCGATGGCCTCGCGGGTGGCGGTGAGCCAGGAGCGGGCGGTGCGGAAGGCCCGCTCCGCGAAGCCGGCGCCGCCCGGGTGGCCGTCGTAGACGAAGACCGTCGGGAGCAGCGTGTCCGGGTGGAGCGGGATGGAGACGCCGCCGATGTCCCAGCGGTCGCAGGTCGCGAAGAGCGGGAGCATGCCGATCGACGCGTGCTCGGCGGCGTGCAGGGCGCCGCCGAGGATCTCCGGATTGATCCGGGCCGCGTCCAGCTGGTCCTCGGTGACCGTCCACCACACGGCGCGGGTGCGCAGCGTACGCGGAGGGAGGTCGAGTTTCGTCTCGCCGAGGACCTCGCCGGTGAGGACACGACGACGCAGGAAGGAGACCACTTGGTTCGTCACCTCGACCGAGCCGTAGCACAGTCGGCCGTCGCCCCACGGGACTTCGGTGTCCGTCTCCAGAACGGAGATGGCGGTCGTGTCGCGGGCGACCGTCGAATACGGCGGGTTGGCCTCCTGGACCAGGGCGACGGAGTCCTCCAGGTCCAGTTCGCGCACCAGGTACGTACGGCCCTGGTGCAGGTGGACCGCGCCCTCGTGGACGGTCGTGTGGGCGGCGGCCGCGTCGACCGTGCCGAGCAGGCGGCCCGTGCCGGCCTCGACGACCTGCACCGGGCGTCCGCCCTGGCCGCGGATGTCCGTCAGGTCGGCGGCCCGTTCCCGGCGTGTCCAGTGCCAGGCCTTGGTGCGGCGGCGGAGCAGCTTCGCGGCCTCCAGCTGCGGAAGCAGTTCCTCCGTGGACGGGCCGAACAGGGGCAGGTCCTCGTCGGTCAGGGGAAGCTCGGCCGCGGCGGCGCACAGGTGCGGGGCCAGGACGTACGGGTTGTCGGGGTCGAGAACCGTCGACTCCACCGGCTGGTCGAAGAGGGCCTCGGGGTGGTGGACGAGAAAGGTGTCCAGCGGGTCGTCGCGGGCGACCAGGACGGCCAGGGCGCCCTGCCCGGAGCGGCCGGCCCGGCCCGCCTGCTGCCACAGGGACGCCCTCGTGCCCGGATAGCCGGCGATGACGACCGCGTCGAGGCCCGAGATGTCGACGCCGAGTTCGAGGGCGTTGGTGGCGGCGAGGCCGAGGAGTTCGCCGGAGTGGAGGGCGCGTTCGAGGGCGCGGCGCTCCTCGGGGAGGTAGCCGCCGCGATAGGCGGCCACACGGCGGGCCAGGGAGCGGTCGACCTCGGCCAGGCGTTCCTGGGCGATCACCGAGATCAGCTCGGCGCCGCGCCGGGACCGTACGAAGGCGATCGAGCGCATGCCCTGGACGGTCAGGTCGGTGAGAAGGTCGGCCGTCTCGGCGGTGGCGGTACGGCGGACGGGGGCGCCCTTCTCGCCGTGGAGTTCGGTGAGCGGGGGCTCCCAGAGTGCGAACACCAGTTCCCCGCGTGGGGAGGCGTCGTCGGCGACCTCCACCACCGGCACGCCGGTCAGTCGGCGGGCGGCCACCGACGGCTCGGCGGCGGTCGCGGAGGCCAGCAGGAAGACGGGCTCGGCGCCGTAGCGGGCGCACAGGCGGCGCAGTCGGCGCAGCACCTGGGCGACATGGGAGCCGAAGACGCCACGGTAGGTGTGGCACTCGTCGACGACGACGTACCGCAGGGCACGCAGGAAGGAGGACCAGCGGGGGTGGGAGGGCAATATCCCGCGGTGCAGCATGTCGGGGTTGGTGAGGACGTAGTTGGCGTACTGGCGTACCCACTCGCGTTCCTCGAACGGAGTGTCGCCGTCGTACACGGCCGGGCGTACGGCATTGCCCAGCGGGTGTGAAATTTCCTTCACCGATCTGCACTGGTCCGCCGCGAGCGCCTTCGTCGGAGCCAGGTACAGGGCGGTCGCGCCGCGCCCGCCCACCCGTCGCCCGCCGCCACCCCGTGGAAGCGCTTCGCGCTGCTGTGTCCATTGGGTGGGGGCTTCCGAGCCGTCCAGGAGGCGCGAGAGGACCGGTACGAGATAGGCCAGCGACTTGCCGGAGGCGGTGCCCGTGGCGACGACCACCGATTCGCCGTCCAGCGCGTGCTCGGCGGCGCGTGCCTGGTGGGCCCAGGGATGTTCGATTCCGGCGGCCTGTACGGCGGCGATGACCTCCGATCGGATCCGGTCAGGCCAGACGGCATGGCGGCCCGCGCGCGGGGGCACATGCTCCGTATGAGTGATGCGCGAAGCCCTGTTCGGACCCGAGGCGAGCCGGTCCAGGACCGTGCCCGGCGCGGGGCGGGAAGGGGCGTCCGTCGGGGGTCGATCGGATCGGTGATTCTTGGCCATCGGCACCGAGTCTGTCACTGGCGTGACGGACAATGGTCCCAAGGCGTCGTGCACGCCTGCCGGTAAATGATTGAATGCCATCGCGGCTGGCGAAGCGTCCCGGGGGCGTGAGCCGAGGTGTCCCGAGGGACGACCGCTCGATAGCAAGGTGCTGGAGGATCCGTGGACCTGTCCCTGTCGACCCGTACCGTCGGCGATCGTACGGTCGTCGAGGTCGGTGGCGAAATCGACGTATATACCGCGCCCAAGCTGCGCGAGCAGCTGGTCGAGCTGGTCAACGACGGGAGTTTTCACCTCGTCGTTGACATGGAGGGCGTCGACTTCCTCGACTCCACCGGGCTCGGCGTACTGGTGGGCGGCCTGAAGCGAGTACGGGCCCATGAGGGCTCACTGCGCCTGGTGTGCAACCAGGAGCGCATTTTGAAGATCTTCCGTATCACCGGTCTGACCAAGGTGTTCCCGATCCACACCTCGGTCGACGAAGCGGTGGCGGCAACCGACTGACCCGGCTCCGGGCCGCGCGCCCGGGACGGCAGAACAACAAAAGAGGGGGGACCGGGTCGGCCAGGCCCGGCCCCCCGACAGCACGCCCGAAGTTCAGAGGGGGATGCATGGCCACCGTTGAACTCCGCTTCAGCGCGGTCCCAGGACATGTCAGGACCGCCCGTCTGGTGGCCGCTTCCGTCGCACGCAAGGCCGGAGTGGACGAGGCTGTCCTCGACGAGGTCAGGCTCGCCGTCGGCGAGGCGTGCACCCGGGCCGTCGGACTGCACCAGAGCAGCGGCATCTCGGCGCCGGTGCGGGTGCTGCTGATCGAGGAGGAGAAGCAGTTCTCCATCGAGGTCGGCGACGAGGCGCCGCTTGCGGTGCCCGGCGACTCGGCCGCGGGCGCCGGCGACTCCACCGAGGAGGTCGAGGAGGACGAGATGGGCCTCGCGGTCATCAGCGGACTCGTCGACGACGTGGAGGTCACCGCCGGGGAGCACGGCGGACTGATCCGGATGAGCTGGCCGACCACGCCGCCGCCCATGGCCACGCTCCCCTGAGGCCTCGCCTCACCCTCTTCCTGACCCGAAGGGCCCTACTCGGTAGGGCCCTTCGGCATGTCCGGCTGTCGGTGCCCGCTCCTGCAGTGGTGGTGCACGGAGATCACCGGCCGTGCGGCAGCCTTTTCGTGAATCAATTCACGATCATTTCGAGCGATAATTTGATCAAGCGTCAACGCCTTTGAGGCATTACCGCTTTCGGGTTCCGTGTCTGCCCGGCGATCATTTGCCGCAGGGCGTGTGAAGGCTAATTCTGTTAACCGCGTACTGTTTTGATCAGGTTCCGCTCCCTAGAATCCGTCCACATCTTGAGCTCAGCCCCAGCGTCAAGGAGGACGAATGGCGGGGCTTTCTACCCCTCATCAGTTTGATCACCCCACAACCTTCGCAGCCGCGGTACTGACGGACGACAACCGGATCATCGTGATGGTCATCGGAGTCGTCGCGCTGGCCGCGCTCGTGGTCGCCGGTGTCCTGGTACGCCAGGTGCTCGCGGCGGGCGAGGGTACCGACAGCATGAAGAAGATCGCGGCGGCGATCCAGGAAGGCGCGAACGCCTATCTGACCCGGCAGTTGCGCACCCTCGGCGTATTCGCCGTGATCGTGTTCTTCCTGCTCATGCTGCTGCCCGCGGACGACTGGAATCAGCGCGCAGGCCGATCGGTGTTCTTCTTGATCGGCGCCGCGTTCTCGGCGGCCACCGGTTATATCGGCATGTGGCTCGCCGTACGCAGTAATGTGCGCGTGGCCGCCGCGGCACGGGAAGCGACCCCGGCGGAAGGTGAACCGGAAAAGGATCTCACCGCCGTCTCGCACAAAGCCATGAAGATCGCTTTCCGCACGGGCGGCGTCGTCGGCATGTTCACGGTGGGGCTCGGTCTGCTGGGCGCCTCCTGCGTGGTGCTGGTGTACGCGGCCGACGCGCCGAAGGTCCTGGAGGGCTTCGGTCTCGGCGCGGCGCTCATCGCGATGTTCATGCGTGTCGGCGGCGGTATCTTCACCAAGGCCGCCGACGTCGGCGCCGACCTCGTCGGCAAGGTCGAGCAGGGCATCCCGGAGGACGACCCGCGCAACGCCGCGACCATCGCCGACAACGTGGGCGACAACGTCGGCGACTGCGCGGGCATGGCGGCCGACCTCTTCGAGTCGTACGCCGTGACGCTCGTCGCCGCGTTGATCCTCGGCAGTGCGGCCTTCGGCGACTCCGGGCTCGCGTTCCCGCTGATCGTGCCCGCGATCGGCGTGATCACCGCGATGATCGGCATCTTCGTGGTCGCCCCGCGACGCGCCGACCGCAGCGGCATGAGCGCCATCAACCGCGGCTTCTTCATCTCCGCGGCGATCTCGCTGGCGCTCGTGGCCGTCGCCGTCTACGCGTACCTGCCGTCGTCGTACGCCGGCCTGGACGGCATCACGGACGCGGCGATCGCGGGCAAGGGCGGCGACCCGCGGATCTTCGCGCTCGTCGCGGTGGCGATCGGCATCGTGCTGGCCGCCCTGATCCAGCAGCTGACCGGCTACTTCACCGAGACCACCCGGCGCCCCGTGCGGGACATCGGCAAGAGTTCGCTCACCGGCCCGGCCACCGTTGTCCTCGCCGGTATCTCCATCGGCCTCGAATCGGCCGTCTACACCGCCCTGCTGATCGGCCTCGGCGTGTACGGGGCGTTCCTGCTCGGCGGTACATCGATCATGCTCGCCCTGTTCGCGGTGGCCCTTGCCGGAACCGGCCTGCTCACCACGGTCGGCGTCATCGTCGCCATGGACACCTTCGGCCCGGTCTCCGACAACGCGCAGGGCATCGCCGAGATGTCCGGTGACGTCCAGGGCGCGGGCGCGCAGGTGCTCACCGACCTGGACGCCGTGGGCAACACCACCAAGGCCATCACCAAGGGCATCGCCATCGCCACGGCCGTCCTCGCGGCCGCGGCGCTCTTCGGCTCGTACCGGGACGCGATCGTGACGGCCGCGAACGAAGTGGGCGAGACGGTCTCCGGCGAGGGCGCGCCGCTGAACCTGATGATGGACATCTCGCAGCCCAACAACCTGGTCGGACTGGTCGCGGGCGCGGCGGTCGTCTTCCTCTTCTCCGGGCTCGCCATCAACGCGGTGTCGCGTTCGGCGGGCGCGGTGGTCTACGAGGTGCGGCGGCAGTTCCGCGAGAAGCCCGGGATCATGGACTACACCGAGAAGCCCGAGTACGGACGTGTTGTTGACATCTGTACAAAGGATGCCCTCAGGGAGCTCGCCACGCCCGGTCTGCTGGCCGTCATGGCGCCCATCGCCATCGGGTTCACGCTCGGTGTCGGCGCGCTCGGCGCGTTCCTGGCGGGAGCGATCGGCTCCGGCACGCTGATGGCGGTGTTCCTCGCCAACTCCGGTGGCGCGTGGGACAACGCCAAGAAGCTCGTCGAGGACGGTCACCACGGCGGCAAGGGCAGCGAGGCCCACGCCGCGACCGTGATCGGCGACACCGTCGGCGACCCCTTCAAGGACACCGCCGGCCCGGCCATCAACCCGCTGCTGAAGGTGATGAACCTGGTGGCGCTGCTCATCGCGCCCGCGGTCGTCAAGTTCAGTTACGGCGAGGACAAGAGCATCGGGCTCCGCGTGACCATCGCGGTGCTCTCGCTCGTCGTCATCATCGGCGCGGTGTACGTGTCCAAGCGGCGCGGGATCGCGGTGGGTGACGAAGGCAACGCCGACCGGGCGGCCAAGCCGGCGGATCCCGCGGTGGTTTCGTAGGCCGTTTTACGCCACCTGGCACCTCTCCGGGCCTCACGCCTGGTCAGGTACTGGCCAACGGGCGGGCGTACGGTGCGTTCTGACGCGCCGTACGCCCGCCCTGTGCATGTGCGCGCCCCTTCCCGTGAGCCTTCTCTCTCTTGGTGCAAATGGCTACAAAAGCTGCCATAGCGGCCGCTCGCCATGCGGGTGTCGCCCATCCGGCGTGTATGTTCCGGGGCCGAGAGCCATGGAAGGGACCAATCCGGTGAACAAGAAGCTCGCGGCCGCACTGTCCGTCGGTGCGGTACTGGTACTGGCGCTGTCGGGATGCGGCGGCGACGACAGCAACGAACAGCTGAACTCCTGGGCCGAGCAGGTCTGCGACGCCGTACAGCCGCAGATCAAGAAGATCGCGAACGCCAACGCCGCGATCCAGAAGGAGACCTCGGACGACAGCGCACCGGAGGACGTGCAGAAGGCCGACTCCCAGGGCTTCCAGGACATCTCCGACGCCTACAAGGCGATGGCCACCGCCATCCAGAAGGCCGGGCCGCCGGACGTCGAGGACGGCGAGAAGAAGCAGCAGGACGCGGTCAAGGAGCTCAACAGCCTGTCCACCGCCTACGCCGGCCTGAAGAAGCAGTCGGACGAGCTCAACACGAAGGACCAGGCGAAGTTCGCGGAGGGGCTCAAGGATGTCGCCACGGAGCTGGAGAAGCTGAGCAGGACCGGCAGCGACGCGCTGAAGAAGCTGGAGGAGGGGGACGTGGGCAAGGCCATGAGCGAGCAGCCGAGCTGCCAGAGCGCCTCCGCCACGCCGTCCGCCTCGGTGACCGCGAGCTGAGTCTTCGGCCGGGGCCCCGGTGAGGGGAAAGCCGGGCCTTCCACCGGGGGGCCTCTCAGCGGGTCCCGCGAAGTGCGGTGCGGTTCGGCAGCGACTCAAGGGACGCGGGGCGGTGACATCAGCGGCTCCACCGCAGGGCGCGACCAGCGCTTGGCGGAGCTGCGCGGGCCGGTTCCCGCGTCACAATGGAGCCGTGAGTAACGCCAAGCCCTCCCCCCTGTCCCCGCTGCCCTCCACCGACCGCCCCGACGCGGCCGCCCGGCTGCGCGACGCGCTCCTGGGCGCCGACTTCACCGCCGACGGGCTGCTCGAACTGCTCGGCGCGCCCGCGTACGCGGCGCTCGCGCGCGGCGAGATCGTGCCCGCACTCCGGGCCACTCGGGGAGACACGCCGCTGGAGACCCTCGTCAGGCTGTTCCTGTTGCAGCAGCCCGTGCTCCACGCGCGCGTGGAGGACGTTCTGCCCGTGGACGCCTGCCTGGAGGGCGGGTGGCTCGTCCGGGTCGGCGGGAACGCCGAGGACAGCGTCGCCGCCACCGTGGACGTACGGCCGTACAGCGGGCCCGCCGGCGAGGACTGGTTCATCGTCTCCGACCTGGGCTGCGCGGTCGGCGGGGCCGGGGGCATCGGCAGCAGGGAAGAAGGTGTGGTGCTCGGGGTCGGCGGCGCGTCCACGACCCTGGCCGGCATCACCGTCCGTACGCCGGTCGCCTCCGCCCTCGACCTCGGCACCGGCTCCGGGATCCAGGCGCTGCAGGCCGCCCAGCACGCCACGCGCGTGACCGCGACCGACGTCAACCCGCGCGCGCTGCACATCACCGCGCTCACGCTCGCGCTCTCCGGCGCCCCGGCGGCCGATCTGCGGGAAGGCTCGCTCTTCGAGCCGCTCGCGGACGACGAGACGTACGACCTGATCGTGTCGAACCCCCCGTTCGTGATCTCTCCCGGCGCCCGGCTCACCTACCGTGACGGCGGGATGGGCGGGGACGATCTGTGCCGCACGCTCGTGTCGCAGGCGGGGGAGCGGCTGAACGAGGGCGGGTTCGCGCAGTTCCTCGCCAACTGGCAGCACGTGGAGGGGGAGGACTGGCAGGACCGGCTGCGCTCCTGGGTGCCGCGCGGCTGCGACGCCTGGATCGTGCAGCGAGAGGTGCAGGACGTCACGCAGTACGCCGAGCTGTGGCTCAGGGACGCCGGTGACCACCGGGACGACCCGGCCGAGTACCAGGCGCGGTACGACGCGTGGCTCGACGAGTTCGAGGCGCGCAAGGTGAAGGCCGTCGGGTTCGGCTGGATCACGCTGCGCAAGTCGGGGGCCGCCGTGCCCTCGATCATCGTGGAGGAGTGGCCGCATCCCGTCGAACAGCCGCTCGGCGACACCGTGCGGGCACACTTCGAGCGGGTCGACTACCTGCGCGCGCACGACGACGCGGCCCTGCTCGCCGGGCACTTCAAGCTCGTGTCGGAGGTCGTCCAGGAGCAGGTCGGGCTGCCCGGCGCCGAGGACCCCGAGCACGTGGTGCTGCGCCAGCACCGAGGGATGCGCCGGGCCACCAAGGTCGACACGGTCGGCGCGGGCTTCGCCGGGGTGTGCGACGGCACGCTCAGCGCGGGACGGATTCTCGACGCCATCGCCCAGCTGGTCGGCGAGGACCCGGTGCTGCTGCGCGACCGGACGCCGGCGCAGATCCGGCTGCTGGTGGAGCAGGGGTTCCTCGAACCGGCCCGGTGACGGCTTCCGCGAGGCCGCGGGGCGGTCCCGGTCCGTAGCGGATGGGGTGTGTCCGTACCCCTGCTTCACATGTGTCCGGTCTGACTGGATTGATCCGCAAAAGGGCTCCTGTCGGTGGTGCGTGCGAAGCTATTTTCAAGAGACGGATTCGACGCGTCCTCGGGGGAGTGCGCGCTGTCTCGGGGGATCGGGGGCACGTATGTCGGGGGAGACGCCGGACCGGGGTCGGGGACAGAGCCAGGGGCAAGGTCAGGGGGAGGGCCAGGGAAGGGTCATCAACGGGCGGTACCGGCTGCTGCGGCAACTGGGCGCGGGCGGCATGGGCCGGGTCTGGCTCGCGTACGACGAGGAGTTGGCCTGCGAGGTCTCCATGAAGGAGATCGCGCTGCCCGACGTGCCGATGGACGTGACCGAACCCGCGCACCGCATCGCGCGGGCCCGTAGCGAGGCCCGGCACGCGGCACGGCTGCGCGGCCATCCGCATGTGGCGACCGTGCACGACGTGGTGGTGCACGAGGGGCTGCCCTGGATCGTCATGGAGTACGTGCCGGACGCGGTCGACCTCCAGGCGGTGCTGCGGCGGTCGGGGCCGCTGCCGCCCCAGCAGGTGGCGCGGATCGGGCTCGCCGTCCTTGCCGCGCTCACCGCGGGACACCGGATCGGCATCCTGCACCGGGATGTGAAACCGGCCAACATCCTTCTGGCGGCGGACGCTTCGGGCGACCCGTACGCGCGCGTGCTGCTCACCGACTACGGCATCGCGCTCCAGCCGGAGTCCCGCGAGCCCCGGCTCACCGCCACCGCGGGCATCCTCGGCACGCCCGGCTATCTCGCCCCCGAGCGCGCCCGGGGCGAGCCGCCGACACCGGCCGCGGACATGTTCTCGCTCGGCGCCACGCTGTACGCGGCGGTCGAGGGCCGCGGCCCCTTCGACCGCAATGGTCAGTACGCGACCCTCACGGCCCTGCTCGGCGAGGAGCCCACCCTGCCCGTCCGCGCCGGTGAACTCGCGCCCGTGCTGCACGGGTTGCTCATCAAGGACCCGGTACGACGGCTGTCGCCGGAGGCGGTGGCACGGGGGCTGGAGCGGGTGGCTGACGCGGGGGGCGGGACGGCTTCGCCACCGCAGGGGTGGGCCGCCGCCGGGTCCGCCCCGCCCCCGGGCTCGGCTCCGGCCTCGGCTCCGGCTCCGGCCTCGGCTCCGGCCTCGGCCCCGGAGGGCTTCGGGCCGCCGCTGCCGAGCCGGGCGACCGAGGGGCCGTCGCCGGGGTACACCGGGAGTGCGCCGCCCGGGTACGTGGCGGCTTCGTCCGGGAGTACGCCGCCGACGCCGGGCACGCCCTCCGGGCCGTACGCGGCGGGCACGCCGGGTGCCCCGCCGACGCCGAACACGCCGCACACCCCTCCCGCTGGCCCGGCGGGAGGCCCGGCGGGAGGTCCGCGCACCCCGGGGCCGGACGCCCACGGGAGCGGCTCCCCGTCGCCGTACGACCCGTGGCGGCAGCCCGCGCCCGGGGGCCCGTACGCCTCGTGGAACCCGTACGCGAGCAACGCGGCCACGCCCTACGGGAGTCACGCGGGCCATGCGAGCGATCCGGCCATGCCGTACGCGAGCGGTGGCGCGCCTCCGCAAGGGGGCGGCCCGACCCTCGGGGCCGGCGGAACGCCACCGGGCGGAGGGCCGCGGCGCAAGGTGCCCGTGCTCGGGGTGGTCGGCATCGTGGTCGGCGTGCTCATGATGATCGGCGGCGGCACTTGGGCCGCCGTCCTGCTGGCCGGGGGAGACTCCGAGCAGGGGGCGCAGCCCACGAAGGCGCCGTCCGCGCTGGTGTCGGACACGCCGCTCGGGCCGGTCTTCCCGTACGGCGAACAGGTCGGTCTCACCAAGGCGTTGGAAGCGGGCGACTGTGTGCGGGCCGTGTGGCGCGGGACGCCGTTCGAATCGGTGCCCAACCTGGGCACGGTCGACTGCGCGGACGACTGGCCCGAGGGCCAGGTGGTCGCCGTCGACAAGGCCACCAGCTACGCGGACGCGCGTGACAACGGCCCGAGGCGCTGCGAGCAGCAGGCCAGACCGTTGGCCACCGCCCTGCCCGACGCGGACTTCTACGCCGTGACCCCGACGGAGGACGGCTTCACCGCGGCCGGTGGCGGTACGGCATGTCTCGTACTCGGCAGGCATGCCGAGATCGGGGGCGAGGTGGGGCAGTTCCGGGACGAGGGCACGGACCTGTACGTCGGTCAGATGAGCATCGGCGACTGCTGGACGTTCATCGAGGAGGAGGACACCTACAGGGCGCCGCTGGCCGACTGCTCCGAGCCGCACACCGACCAGGTGATCGGCTTCGCCGAGGCGCCGGAGAACATGGACTACCGGAAGGGCCTCGACAGCGCGAACGACCTCTGCAGGAACAAATTCGAGTCGACTTGGGTTTCCGGGGAGGACTTCGCGGTCTTCGGCTGGCCGGCCGGAAAGTCCGACTGGAACGACGGGTTCCATACCGTGGTGTGCACGGTGGGCCGCAGCGACAACGAGACGACGACCGGCAAGATACCCGCGCCCGGCTCGGTCTGAGCCGTCGGCCGCGCTCCGTCTGAGCCGCTGCCCACGCCCGGTACGAGCCGCCGGCCGCGCACGGTCTGAGCTATCGGCCGTCCGGCGTTCACCCAGGGTTCGCCCACCCGATTCCCGTACGTGTCAGCCTCCCCTCCCTGGACAGTCCGGGACGGAAGGAACGGGACATGGAAAGCGGACCGGCGATCTTCGCGGGAGCGGTGTTCGCCCTGTTCGGGGGCGGGCTGCTGCTGTGGACCGCGATCCGGCTGCGCCGGGGCGAGCCCGTCGCCCACGGAGTGCGTCCCGCCGTCTCGGTGCCCCTCGCGGGACTCGCCGCGCTGGCCGCCCTGACGGTAGGGGCGTGGTGCTTCACCAGGCTCTGAGAGGACTCGGAGAGGGCTCGGAGAGGGCTCGGAGACGAGTTCGGGAATGGGCCCGGGGAGAGCTCCGGGAGCCGGGGTGCGGATCGCCGTCGTGGGGACGCGGACCGTCCGTCCGAGTAACTGAGAAGTCACCCTCCGGATAAGGCCGAAAGAGTCGGTGACCACGCCGGGCGGCAGGAATGGCGGGAGTCGGGTTACCGTTCGAGTGGCCGTTGCGGGCTTTTCCCGTTTGACACGGGGGCGGGATGTACCGTCACACTCCGCAGCGTCAGCATGACCCGACCCCGGGAGTGAAAGCCTGGGGAGACACCCCAGCGTCGACCGGAGAGAAGAGCGAAGTTGTCCCCGACCAGCGAGACCGCAAAGGGCGGCCGCCGACTCGTCATCGTCGAGTCGCCTGCCAAGGCGAAGACGATCAAGGGCTATCTCGGCCCCGGCTACATCGTCGAGGCGAGCGTCGGGCACATCCGCGACCTTCCCAACGGCGCCGCGGAGGTGCCCGAGAAGTACACCGGCGAGGTGCGCCGCCTCGGCGTGGACGTCGAGCACGACTTCCAGCCCGTCTACGTGGTGAATGCCGACAAGAAAGCCCAGGTCAAGAAGCTCAAGGACCTGCTGCGGGACTCCGACGAGCTCCTCCTCGCCACCGATGAGGACCGCGAGGGCGAGGCCATCGCGTGGCACCTCCAGGAGGTGCTCAAGCCCAAGGTCCCGGTCAAGCGGATGGTCTTCCACGAGATCACCAAGGACGCGATCCAGCAGGCGGTGCGCAACCCCCGCGAGCTCAACCAGAAGCTCGTCGACGCCCAGGAGACCCGCCGCATCCTCGACCGCCTCTACGGCTACGAGGTCTCGCCGGTCCTGTGGAAGAAGGTCATGCCGCGGCTGTCGGCTGGCCGTGTCCAGTCGGTCGCGACCCGGCTCGTCGTCGAGCGGGAGCGCGAGCGCATCGCGTTCCGCTCCGCCGAGTACTGGGACCTGACGGGCACCTTCGGCACCGGCCGCGCCGGCGACCGGTCCGACCCGGCGACCCTGGCCGCCCGCCTCCAGTCCGTCGACGGCAGGCGCGTCGCCCAGGGCCGCGACTTCGACTCGCTGGGGCAGCTGAAGAGCGCGAACACCCTGCACCTGGATGAGGCCAACGCCCGTGCGCTGGTCGCCGCCCTGGAGAACACGCGGTTCTCCGTACGCTCGGTCGAGTCCAAGCCGTACCGCCGCTCGCCCTACGCCCCGTTCCGCACGACGACCCTCCAGCAGGAGGCCTCGCGCAAGCTCGGTTTCGGCGCCAAGGCGACCATGCAGATCGCGCAGAAGCTGTACGAGAACGGCTTCATCACGTACATGCGTACGGACTCCACGACGCTGAGCGACACGGCCGTCGCCGCCGCCCGCGCCCAGGTCACACAGCTGTACGGCGCCGACTACCTGCCCGCGCAGCCGCGGACGTACGCCGGGAAGGTCAAGAACGCGCAGGAGGCGCACGAGGCGATCCGCCCCTCGGGTGATCGTTTCCGCACCCCGGCCGAGACCGGGCTGACCGGCGACCAGTTCCGGCTCTACGAGCTGATCTGGAAGCGGACGGTCGCCTCCCAGATGAAGGACGCGACCGGCAACAGCGTGACCGTGAAGATCGGGGGCACCGCCGCCGACGGCCGGGACGTCGAGTTCAGCGCGTCCGGCAAGACGATCACCTTCCACGGCTTCCTCAAGGCGTACGTCGAGGGCGCCGACGACCCGAACGCCGAGCTCGACGACCGCGAGCGCCGGCTGCCGCAGGTCAACGAGGGTGACGCGCTCACCGCCGAGGAGATCACGGCCGACGGGCACGCGACCAAGCCGCCGGCCCGCTACACCGAGGCGTCGCTGGTCAAGGAGCTCGAAGAGCGCGAGATCGGCCGGCCGTCGACGTACGCGTCGATCATCGGCACGATCCTCGACCGGGGCTATGTCTTCAAGAAGGGCACGGCGCTCGTCCCGTCGTTCCTGAGCTTCGCCGTGGTCAACCTGCTGGAGAAGCACTTCGGCCGGCTCGTCGACTACGACTTCACCGCCAGGATGGAGGACGACCTCGACCGCATCGCACGCGGTGAGGCGCAGGCGGTGCCGTGGCTGAAGCGGTTCTACTTCGGCGAGGGTGCGGGCGGCGCCGGCAGCGCGGCCGAGGCGGGCAACGGCGACGGGGACCACCTGGGCGGTCTGAAGGAGCTGGTGACCGACCTGGGCGCGATCGACGCCCGTGAGGTGTCGTCGTTCCCGGTGGGCAGCGGCATCATGCTGCGCGTCGGGCGCTACGGCCCGTACATCGAGCGCGGCGAGAAGGACTCCGAGAACCACCAGCGCGCCGACATCCCCGAGGACCTGGCTCCGGACGAGCTGAACGTCGACTTCGCCGAGGAGCTGCTCGCCAAGCCGAGCGGCGACTTCGAGCTGGGCACCGACCCGGAGACGGGCCACCGGATCGTCGCCAAGGACGGACGGTACGGCCCGTATGTCACCGAGGTCCTCCCCGAGGGCACGCCGAAGACGGGCAAGAACGCCGTCAAGCCGCGTACGGCCTCGCTGTTCAAGTCGATGTCCCTGGACACGGTGACCTTGGAGGACGCGCTCCGGCTGATGTCCCTGCCGCGTGTCGTCGGCACGGACGCCGAGGGCGTGGAGATCACCGCGCAGAACGGGCGCTACGGGCCGTACCTGAAGAAGGGCACGGACTCGCGTTCGCTGCAGTCCGAGGAGCAGCTCTTCACGATCACACTGGAAGAGGCGCTGGCGATCTACGCCCAGCCCAAGCAGCGCGGGCGGGCCGCCGCCAAGCCGCCGCTGAAGGAGCTCGGCGAGGACCCGGTCAGCGGCAAGCCGGTCGTGGTGAAGGACGGCCGCTTCGGTCCGTACGTCACCGACGGCGAGACCAACGCGACGCTGCGGTCCGGTGACAGTGTGGAGACGATCACCCCGGAGCGGGGCTTCGAGCTCCTCGCGGAGAAGCGGGCGAAGGGGCCCGCGAAGAAGACGGCGAAGAAGACGCCCGCGAAGAAGACCGCCGCGAAGAAGACGGTTGCCAAGACGGCGACCAAGAAGGCACCGGCGAAGAAGGCTGCCGTCAAGAAGACGGCGACGGCCAAGACCGCTGCCGCGAAGAAGGCTCCGGCGAAGAAGACGGCTGCCAAGGCGGCCGACTCCGAGTAGACACCGCAGGTGGGCCCTGGCAGATGCCGGGGCCCACCTGTAGAAACCTTGTGAAGCTTGGTTCTCGCTCCCCGATAGGCTGAAAGCTTGGCCCTGCCCGCAAGGGCGTTTTCTGCTTCACCGTCGACCGCCGCTGGACGGGGACCCGCCCAACGGACTTACACCGACTCCACAGGCGTCACTTCCCGCCGACCCGGCGGTAGGCCCGATTGCCGGACTCGGCCAGGCTAGCGTGGTGGAAGGCCCGCGTACCATCACCCAGTAGAGGGATCCGACGGTTCTCCGGACGGAAGAGAGAGATGACGCGAGCCGAGCAGCCAACGGCCCACCACCCGGCCCCCGACGACGCCCTGGTCGTGGATTCACGGGAGCGTGCCGTCCGTGCCCTGTTGCGCCAGCCGCAGTTGAAGCGGCTGTGGGGTGCGCAGCTCGTGGGCGGCGTGGCGGACGTTCTCGCGCTGCTGGTCCTGGTCGTGCTGGTCTTCCAGACGGCGATCGCGGAGGGATCGTTCGGGGGTGGGTACCGAGGGGTCGCCCTGGCCGTGGCGGCCGTGTTCGCCACGCGGATTCTGGCCACGTTGCTCTTCGGGGCCGTTCTGCTGGGGCCGCTCACGTCGCTGACGTCCCAGGAGGGCCCGCTCGACCGCCGCTGGACCATGGTCGGCGCGGACGGACTGCGGACGATTCTGCTGATCATCGCCCCCCTGTGGATCGACTGGACCCCACAGAACGCGTTCGCCGCGCTCCTGGTGACCGTCTTCGTGACCGGAGTCGCCGAGCGGTTCTGGTCGGTGTGCCGGGAGAGCGCCGCGCCCGCGCTGCTGCCCGCGCCGCCGCTGGAAGGCGCGACCGTGCGCCCGCTGCCGGACCACATGGACGCGCTGCGACGCCTGTCCCTGCGTACCGGATTCGTGGCCGTGCCCCTCGCGGGCGTCGTGCTCGTCGTCGCGTCGCTGTTCAACAACCTGCTGGGCGCCGGGATCGACTGGTTCGGCCAGCACCAGGTGGCGCTCGGCTCGTACGTGGCGGCCGGGCTGTTCGCCGCCTCGCTGTCCGTGCTGACCGTCCTCGAAGTGCCCGACACCCGCACCCCACGCGCGCGGTCCCCGCTCGAAGGCCTGCGCCGCCCCAAGACGGGCACCGGCACCGACAAGGGCCGCACGGGCGCGATCCCGCTCCTGGTGCCGGCCTGCGCTGCCGTGGCGGGCGCCGTGGCCGCCGCGGTGGCCGTCGCCGTGCTGCACGCCAAGGACCTGGGCGGCGGCCCGGTGCTGTACGGGCTGCTGGTCGCGACCCTGACCGGCGGCGTGGTCGTCGGCATCCGCACGGCGCCCAGGGCGCTGCCCGCGCTGTCGCGGCGCCGCCTGCTCGCGCTCGCCATCGCCTTCACCGGGGTCGCGCTGCTGGCCGCCGGGCTGGTGCCGGACGTGACCAGCGTGGTGCTGATCGTCGGACTCGCGGGCTTCGGGGCGGGCATCGCCGCGAACACCGGGCACACGCTGCTCGACCAGGAGGCGGAGGACTTCCGGCGACCGCGGACGACGGAGCACCTCCACGCGGTCGTACGGGTGTTCGTGGCGCTGGGGGTGCTGATCGCGCCCGTGGTCGCGGCGGTGATCGGGCGGTACCGGCTGGAAGGCGGCAAGTTCGTGTTCGCGCACAGCGGTGCCGCGTTCACGTTGATGCTGGTGGGCGCGCTGCTGCTGCCCGTGGCCGCGCTGGTGCTCGCCAAGGTCGACGACCGTTCCGGCGTACCGCTGCGGCAGGACCTGCGGGACGCGCTGCTCGGCGGCGACGATCCGGTGCAGGCGCCGACGGCTTCCGGCTTCTTCATCGCCCTGGAGGGCGGCGACGGCGCCGGGAAGTCCACCCAGGCCGAGGCCCTCGCCGAGTGGATCCGGGCCAAGGGGCACGAGGTCGTGCTGACGCGCGAGCCCGGGGCCACGCCTGTGGGCAAGCGGCTGCGGTCGATTCTGCTGGATGTGTCGAGTGCCGGGCTGTCGCATCGGGCCGAGGCGCTGCTGTACGCGGCCGACCGCGCCGAGCACGTGGACACGGTGGTGCGGCCCGCGCTGGAGCGGGGCGCGGTGGTGATCACCGACCGCTACATCGATTCGTCCGTGGCCTACCAGGGGGCGGGCCGCGACCTGTCGCCGACCGAGATCGCGCGGACCTCGCGGTGGGCGACCAACGGACTCGTACCGCATCTGACCGTGCTGCTGGACGTCTCGCCGGAGGCGGCCCGTGAGCGGTTCACCGAGGCGCCCGACCGGCTGGAGTCGGAGCCGGCCGAGTTCCACGCGCGCGTGCGGTCCGGTTTCCTGACGCTGGCCGCCGCCGACCCGGGTCGCTACCTGGTCGTCGACGCCGGACAGGACCCCGAGGCCGTCACCACGGTCGTCCGGCACCGGCTCGACATGATGCTGCCGCTTTCCGAGGCCGAGGTGCGGGCCCAGGAGGAGGCCCGGCGCAAGGCCGAGGAAGAGGCACGGCGGAAGGCCGAGGAGGAGGCCGCGCGCAAGGCAGAGGAGGAGCGCCTCGAACGCGAGCGGCTGGAGCAGCTCGAACGGCTGCGCGCCGAGGAGGAGGAGCGCAAGCGGCGCGAGCTGGAGGAGGCGCAGCGGCGCGAGGCCGAGCGGCAGGCCGAGGAGGCCCGGCAGCGGGCCGAGGAAGCCCGGCGCCGCGCCGAGGAGGAGCGGGTCCGGCTCCTCGCCGAGGAGAAGGCGCGGGCCGAGGAGGAAGCGCGCCGGAAGGCCGAGGAGGACCGGCGGCGCAAGCAGGCCGAGGAGGAAGAGCGGCTGCGTGTCGAGGCGGAGGCGCGCCGACTGGAGAAGCAGCGGAAGGCCGAGGAGGCGCTGTTGCGGGCCGAGGAGGCACGCAGGCTCGCGGCGGAGGCCGCGGCCGCCTCCGCGGACGCGGCGGCGCGGGCGGCTGCCGAGGGGGCCGCCGGTTCGGGTTCGGGTTCGGTGTTTGCTGGGGGTGCGGCTGCGTCTCGGGGAGCGGCCGGGTCGGGGGCTGCCAAGGGTGCAGGGTCCGCCGAGGGTGCGGGGCGCCCGGAGGCTGCCTCCCCGTCCTCCCCGTCCTCGCCGTCGTCGACGCCGGACAACGAGCTGACCGTGCCCACGCCTCTGGTGACGCCGACCAACGAGTCGGGCGGGCCCGTGGACGAGACCGCCGTACTGCCGCCGGTGCGGCCCGGTCGCGCGGAGTCGGAGTCGGACTCCGAGACGACGGCCAAGCTGCCCAAGCCGCAGGTGCCGGAGGGTGCCGCCGACGAGACGGCGGTGTTGCCGCCCGTGCCGCCGGGTGCCTCTGACGAGACGGCGGTGCTGCCGCCGGTGCCTCCGGGGGCGGCCGACGAGACGGCCGTACTTCCTCCCGTACGGGAGGAAGGGGGCGCGGGCGCGGGTTCCGGTGATCCCGCGGACCGGGTGCCGCCCGGGTTCTTCCGCGACGAGCGGCGCGCGTCCGAGGGCGCGGGACACGACCGTACGCGTGAGCTGCCCCAGGTGGACGCCGAGGGAACCCCGCGGCGTCGGGCCCGCTCCGACTGGGCGGAGGAGACCCCGCTCGACGATCTTCCGACCCTCGCGGACGAGCTGCTCGGCCCGCGCGAGGACGACGACCGGGACGACGACCACGACCCGGGCGGCCGGGGTGGCCGCGGCGGAGGCCGGGGCGGGCGGCGCCGCTGACGGCCGGCGCCGCTGACGGCAACTCTGACGCCCTGCGCGGCGCCTGCGTCGTACGGCGCTGGGGCGGGCGTCGGGTCGGCGTTGGGGCGTTGTCAGTGCCCTCCCGCACAATGGGTCACGGCAAGACGGAGTGTGACGAAGGGGGCGGTACCCATGCCCGTGTGGGACGACCTGGTGGGCCAGGAGAAGCTGAGCGCGCAGCTCGACGCGGCCGCCCGGGACGCCGACGCCCTCGTCACCGCGGCCGCCGCCGACGCCCCGCCGCCCGAGGGGTCGAAGATGACGCACGCCTGGCTGTTCACGGGCCCGCCCGGCTCCGGACGGACCACGGCGGCCAGGGCCTTCGCGGCGGCCCTGCAGTGCGTCAGCCCGGACCGCGCGCTCGGCGGCAGCCCCGGCTGCGGGTTCTGCGACGGCTGCCATACGGCGCTGGTGGGCACCCACGCCGACGTCAGCACGGTCGCCGCCGTGGGCACGCAGATCCTCGCCGAGGACATGCGGGACACCGTCCGCAAGTCGTTCACCTCTCCCGCGAACGGCCGCTGGCAGGTGATCCTCGTGGAGGACGCCGAGCGGCTGAACGAGAAGTCGGCCAACGCGGTCCTGAAGGCCGTCGAGGAGCCCGCCCCCCGCACGGTCTGGCTGCTCTGCGCCCCCTCGCTGGAGGACGTTCTGCCCACCATCCGTTCCCGTTGCCGCCACGTGAGTCTGCTCACGCCGGCCGTGGACGCCGTGGCCGACATGCTCGTCCGGCGCGAGGGCATCGAGCCGGACATGGCGGCCGCCGCGGCCCGCGCCACCCAGGGGCACATCGAGCGCGCCCGCCGGCTGGCCACCGACCCGCGCGCGCGGGAGCGGCGGGCCGCCGTGCTCAAGCTGCCGCTGCGGGTGGAGGACATCGGCGGCTGCCTCAAGGGGGCCCAGGAGCTGGTCGACGCGGCGACGGAGGAGTCCAAGCAGCTCGCCGAGGAGGTCGACACCAAGGAGACCGAGGAGCTGAGGGCGGCGCTCGGCGGGGTCCAGGGCGGCCGGATGCCGCGCGGCACCGCGGGCGTGATGAAGGACCTGGAGGATAAGCAGAAGCGCCGCAGAACGCGCGCGCAGCGCGACAGTCTGGACCTCGCCCTGACCGACCTCACCGGCTTCTACCGCGACGTCCTCGCCCTCCAGCTCGGCTCCCGTATCCCCCTAGCCAACACCGACGTCCAGGACACCGTGGAGCGCCTCGCGCGCGACACCACGCCGGAGTCGACCCTGCGCCGCATCGACGCGATCGCCGCGTGCCGCGAGGTGCTCGACCGCAACGTGGCCCCGCTGCTCGCGGTGGAGGCGATGACCATGGCGCTGCGGGCGGGCTGACCATGCCGGGCGGGAGGTTGACTATGTCACTCGTACGAGTCGCACGTGTCGCTTATGGTGATCGACTGAATGCGCAGGGTTACGCTCGCGAGATGGACACCAGGCGCACTCCAGGGCCGACGCGGCCGAACAGGTCCCTCCGTCGCGGAGGTGCGCTGCTCGCCGCCGCCGCGCTCCTCGTCTCGGCCTGCTCCTCCGGCAATTCGGCCTCGGACACGGCCACGACGGCGTCACAGGAGGCGCTGGGCGCGCTGCCCCGGGCGACACCCTCCGCCTTGTCGCCGTACTACGAGCAGAAGCTGGGCTGGCGCGACTGCGGCGTCCCCGGCTTCCAGTGCGCCACGATGACGGCGCCGCTCGACTACGCCAAGCCGGCGTCGGGCGACATCAGGCTGGCGGTCGCACGCAAGAAGGCCACGGGCCCGGGCGAACGCCTCGGTTCGCTGCTGGTCAACCCGGGCGGCCCGGGCGGCTCGGCGATCGGCTACCTCCAGGCGTACGCGGGCATCGGCTACCCGGCGGCGGTCCGCGCCCGCTACGACATGGTCGCCGTCGACCCGCGCGGCGTGGCCCGCAGCGAGCCGGTGGAATGCCTCACCGGCCCCCGCATGGACGCGTACACGCAGACGGACATCACCCCCGACGAGCCGCGCGAGACCACCGAACTCGTCGACGTCTACAAGGAGTTCGCCGAGGCCTGCGGCGAGCGCTCGGCGCAGGTGCTGCGCCATGTCTCCACGGTCGAGGCGGCCCGGGACATGGACATCCTGCGCGCGGTGCTGGGTGACCGGAAGCTGACGTATGTCGGAGCGTCCTACGGCACATTCCTGGGTGCGACGTACGCCGGACTCTTCCCCGACCGCGTCGGCCGGCTGGTCCTGGACGGCGCGATGGACCCGTCGCTGCCCGCCCGCAGGCTGAACGAGGAACAGACGGCGGGCTTCGAGACGGCGTTCCAGTCCTTCGCGAAGGACTGTGCGACCCGGTCCGACTGCCCGCTCGGAGGCCCCGGCACAACCCCCACCCGGATCGGCAAGAACCTCAAGACATTCTTCACCGACCTGGACGCCCGCCCCATCCCCACGGGCGACCCCGACGGCCGACGGCTCGGCGAGACCCTGGCCACCACCGGCGTGATCGCGGCGATGTACGACGAGGGCGCCTGGCCCCAGCTGCGCCTGGCCCTCACCGAGGCGATCGAGGACAAGGACGGCGCGGGCCTCCTCGCCCTCTCCGACAGCTACTACGAACGCGACCCCGACGGCACGTACTCGAGCCTGATGTCCGCCAACGCGGCCGTGAACTGCCTCGACCTCCCCGCCGCCTTCTCCACCCCCGAGCAGGTCGAGAAGGCCGTCCCCACCTTCGAGGAGGCGTCCCCCGTCTTCGGCCGCGCCCTCGCCTGGGCCTCCCTCAACTGCGCGTACTGGCCGGTGGCCCCCACCGGCGAACCTCACCGCATCGAGGCCAAGGGCGCCGCCCCCATCGTCGTCGTCGGCACCACCCGAGACCCCGCCACCCCTTACCGCTGGGCCCGCTCCCTGGCCACCCAGCTCTCCTCCGCCCGCCTCCTCACCTACGACGGCGACGGCCACACCGCGTACGGCCGCGGCAGCGCCTGCATCGACTCCACGATCAACACCTACCTCCTCCGAGGCACCCCACCGACCGACGGAAAGCGCTGCTCATAGCCTTGATCACGGGGGAGGGCACGCGTGCCTCCGGGGTGCCCCTGGGGTTGGTACGGAGCACTTCGGAAACTGTGTAGACTTACCGACGTTGCTGATCGCACCATAGTGCGGACAGCGCGCCGCCTTAGCTCAGATGGCCAGAGCAACGCACTCGTAATGCGTAGGTCTCGGGTTCGAATCCCGAAGGCGGCTCAGAGAAACCCCAGGACTCACTCGCCGTGACCTGGGGTTTTTCCTTTTCTGCGGCCTCTGGGCTGTCCTTGGCCCCCTCGCGGGGCAGCATTCAGGGGCCTCCGGTGGCCGAGCGGTGGCCATTTGTGCAGCGGGCGTGCAGTGGCGGTGGCCGGGGTGCATGTGGAGCGGGCTGAGATGCTGTCGGGTTCCTACAAAGCGCCTGGACGAGAGTTTTTTCGGTGCCGGTCCGCAGCAGCCTGAGCGGCCTGGCTGCTGCCGCTCGGCGAGACGATCCCGCTGGAGGGGGTGGTGCGCAAGGACTGGATGGAGTTCACGATCTTCACCCCCGACAAGGGGCCCAAGCGCGTCATGTCAGCGAATGGAAAGTCCCATGTCGCCTCCGATGGCTCTGCCCGAAATCGGGCAGGACCTTTTGGCAAACAAGTTGATCAAGAGGATGTTCTTGGTGGCGGTTTTGGCTCATGCCTCCTTCAAAGGAGACGTGGGCCTCTTTGCTGTCCAGGGCCCGGTCGCTCCACGGAAGGGGTGAAACTGGGCTCGCGGTGGGCCCAGGTAGAGGGGTCGCTCGGGTATCGGGCGCCTCCCGACTAAGGGGTCAGTGCCAGTGCACATCACGTTCGACTTTGGCACCGTCGTGTGGACGGTCGTGGGGGGTCTCACCGGGTTCGGCGTCTACCACTGGTCCCAGCCGACCGCTCCCCCTACGCCGACGGCTCATCCCGCGGGTATGGCCACGGGTGAGCGGCTGGTCTTTTCGCTCACTGCGGCCGTGGCGGTCATCACGATCGGCAGCTACCTTTCGGGCGGCGTCGAGAAGATCGAGATCGACAAGCCCATGCCGTCGGCCAGCGTGACCACCTCTGAGTCGCCCAGCTAGTGTCGGCGGCTGTGGTCGGGGGCCACTTGAGGCCGACCTGGACGGCGACCGGCCGGTCCGGGCAAGGAGAGCTGACCAGTTCAGCCGCCACAGCTGCTTTGTTGTGCCGAAACAACAAACAGGGGCGTAGCCCGGTCAGGCGGGCCTGCGGCCGCAAGTGTGGCGAGCGTCGCGCAAAGCGGCGAGCCCCTGGCGGTCCTCGGCGTCGGACACCCTACGGCTCTCGTCTGCGACGTGAAGTTCACTGCGGACCATCACGACGGATGACGGCGCTCTCTCGCCGGTCCGGAGGCCGATGACCTGAGCCGGGCGGCTCGTCCGCTGCTCGTCGAACGGGGCCGGGTCGATGAGGACCTGCCCCTGATCGTCGACGTCGACCAGGTCCCCACAGGTCGATGTCCGACCGATATTTTCGAGCATGTGAACGATAAGGCGGACTCGCTTGTGATGGTGACTCTGCCCGGCGGACACACGGTGGAGGGGCGTCTCCAGGCCCGTCGCCAGGAAGCGGACGGCCGGCGGGTCTACCGGGTCGTCCTCGATGTCCCCGCCGGGGCGGTCGCGCCCGTCGCGGGCCAGGACTACGCCGATGTCCCCACCGAACGGATCGTCGCCGAGCAGTGGGCCCTTGAGGCCCTGCGGCACGACCGACCCGAGAAGCACGCTCCGGTACTGCACACGGGCGAGGGCTGCTGGGCAGCCCAGGGGCGCCTCACCCCCGCGCTCCCCGAGCAGGTGGCGTTCTTCCTCAAGCATGGTTGGGCCACCCCGTGCGAGGTCTGCCAGCCTGAACCGTGAGCAAGGCCGACGACCGGACGTCACGAACCAGGTGTGACGGTTCCCGGTTCGGGTCGTTTCGCTGGGTGTCGTGTTCTGTCAGGCAGGGGCCGACAGGGGCCGCCGATGAAGAAAGACGACTTCAGGAGAGCGGAGTCGAGAGCCCAAGTTGTAGACCGGGACGCTATTTCCCGTACGATTGATACGCGGAATGACGCGTAAAGCTTGACGCAGAGGGCCCCTTTCCCGGGCTCCACCCCAGGTCCAGGGCCCTCCATCCGCGACACAGCCAGTGAGCCCGGTCGTCCATTCATCGGCCGGGCTTACTGCTGCGCCCGTACGACCCGCTCACACGTTCTCCGTCAGGAGAAGTGCTGCACCACGAGGTTGGCGATGCCCGCGAGCACCGGTGACCAGTCGATCAGAAGCTGCCGGGTAAGCCGGCGCCGTTCCCGGCGCTGCTTGGCGGCTTCCTCCTCGTCACCGTCGTTGACGGGCGTCTTGCCTTCCATGTGTGCCTCCGTGGCGTCCGAGATAGCCCGGCTGGGCTGCCGGGCCTTCACCAGGCGGTGAAGTACGAGGCAGACGCCACAAAGGAACGTCCCCAAGCATAGAGGCGGGGGTGGCACGCGAAGACCCGGAGGACCACAACTTATGGGTCGTCACTGGTCGCTGAGCGTGGGTCAAAAGCGGGCTCTACCTGCGACGAAGCTCCACTGCACGGCGACATGGATAGACAGCCACGGGGATGCAGAAAGTACGCATGCAACCCCAGTTCGCGCCTCCCGGTCCGGCGCAGAAGTCGACTCGTTTGTCAGGTCTCCGCGCTAGGCCGTGACGTCCGCCACACCGGACCTGCGGTTCGCCGACTTCACCCTGGAGGGCCGATCCATCGCCGCCCTCGCCCGCGACCACGGCGTCAGCCGCGGCGCCGTCGCCACCCTCCTGCCTGACCGCACCGGCATCGAGCAGGAGGGCGTCCCGGTCCTGGAGCTGCCGGTCACCCTCGACATGCCCGGCAAGGTCGCCGACTTCCTCCGCACCGCCGAGTTGGAGCCTGCCGAGCGCGATGCGCTTGACCAGGGCGTCACCGTGCGGCGCGGCCAGGGCTACACCCTGCGCGTCAGCACCACCCTGGCGATCCACCGCCAGCTCCTCGCCCACTGCCACCCCCTCGACGGCGGCCAGGGCGCCCCGGCGGTCCCGGCCCAGCGCAAAGCACGCCGCGAGTACGAGAACCGCGTCAACGCCATCCCGGCTCCGACCGGAGCATGATCAATCTCAGCGGCACTTTCTGTAACGCACCTACTCACGCCCGAGCCCGGCAGCACATCACGGTCACTTCGGCTTGGACGTGCGCCGGCGCCATGCCCGTACAGCGGCCTCGGAAGCCCCGATCACGGCGGCCGCGACAAGGTTCGCGGGCAGCTCCGTCACAAGTCCGTGGGCAGCGACAACCAGCAGGTCGTACACGCGGTCCTCCCCTCTTGGGCACCCGGCGGGTGCTTCGGGACGACCCTCCACCCGACCTTGGGGCTCCGAGTCGGCGCTGCTTGGTCGCTGCGAACACTCGGACACCGGCCACCCAGTCCCGGACACCAGTCCTGTAGTTCTGTACAGTCCTGGACGGTTCTGGACGATGGATTGGAAGTGGACGATGGGACGGCCCGGCATTCTCAAGAAGCCCCAGATTGACGTGGGGCCGTTGAAGAACCTCATCGACAGCCTTCATGACTTGCACCTGCAGGTGGGGCGCCCCAGCCTCTCCAAGATCTCCGCGAAGTCGGGGAAGAAGACGGATGACGGCTACCTGGGCACGAGCACGATCAGCTACGTGATGTCGGAGTCGCGACTGCCGGACTCCCACACGATGCAACGGCTGGTCGCCGTGCTGGTGGAGTTCGCACCCGCCGGTTCGATGGACCTGGACAAGACCACCATGCGCTTCATCGACCTGTGGCACGTGGCTGCGAAGGCGGAGGCCGATCCGCCGCTGAGCCCCCGCGTCCAGGAACTGCTGAAGACGGGTAACGCCTACCTTCGTCTCGCCGAGCAGTACCGGAAGGTGGAGCGCATGGCTGGCCGGGTGTTCTCACAGCGCACCATCGCCAACGAGTGGGCGTACGTCGCCGAACTCAGTGCTCCACTCCTCGGCGATGGGCACCCGGTCACGGTCGAGGCCCGCGAACGCGCCGGTGCCGACTCGGACTGATCCGTGGCTGTCGCGGCGGATCAGATCAGCGCCTGGCGTCGCCCGGGGCAAGCAGGTTGGTGGCCGCAGGCGATGGCCCCGGTGAACCTAACGCCGACCGGAGCATGATCGTTCTCACCGATAACCGCTGTACCGATGTAGGAAGCGCCGCCAATTGCACTGGGTGCGAACCCGCGACGGTCTGCGATTCGCTGCCGTCGGGCGCCCGGCTTCCCCTCTGTGACCAGGGCCGTTGGGCTCGGGAGGCGTCGGCGACCGTAGCGACTCGCGGGGCGTGATCGCCAGCCAGTGTCACCCGTGCGGCTGACTGACCAGCGGATCGCCTGCCGACTCGCATCCCATGCGGTTTTCTCGCATCCAACGCGAGTGACGGAGGGTGGTGGACCGGTGCGGATCGACGTTGGTGCGCCGGGGGCGGCGAGGCTTCATCTGGTTGGCGGGGTCGCGCTGCTGCGGCCGGAAGAGCAGGTCTTCGACGCGATGCTGGAGGGGTTCGCCAACCAGCAGCTGGCCCGGAACCTGGCCCGTTCCACGGTCGAGGGCCGGGAGAACGTGGTGAAGGCGTTCGCCGCGTACGTCAACGCCTTCCCGTGACAGTGGACGTCGGCGATGGTGGACGAGTGGCTCGGTGACCTGCGGTCACTCCGTGATCTGGCCCGGTCAACGATCCGCTCCTTCTTGTTCGCGCTGTTGTGGGAGACCGGTCTCCGGATCGGCGAGGCTCTGGGGCTGCGGCACGAGGATCTGGCGGCGGCAGAAGGCGAGTTGACCGTCACTCCGCGCGCCAATGACAACCGAGCGAGGGCCAAGTCCGCCTCGCCCCGCATCGTTCCCGTCGGCCCTGAGATCGTGCGGCTCTACGCCGACTACCTGCACGGCGGGCATCGAGGGCACCCGGGCCCGGCTGCGGTTCGACGGCATCACCCAGCTGTGGCTGCGCGAGCCGGCCAAACGGTTCGTGCGCTGGCGGCTGAGCATCGGCCGCAGCGTCAACCAGGCCGTCATCGACATCCTGGCCCTCAACCGCTTCTCCGGCTTCCTGGCCAATCCCCGCCTCGCCGTCGACACGCTCGCCCGCGTGGACCGGGCCGTGCTGGAACGCTACCTCGCCGACCTGGCCCTGGATCCGCGCTCGACCCATTCCCGCAGCCGGGACATCGGCTCGCTGAACGCGTTCTTCCACGCCGTGCGCCGCCACGGCTGGGATCCCAGCCTCCCGGCGAATGCGACCTTCTACCCCGACGACTTCCCCCGACCCGACAAGCGGCTGCCCCGGGCGCTGGCCGAGCACGTGATGGCCCAGGTCGAACAGCCCGCCAACCTCGACCGCTGGCACAACCCCGACGGCCGTGTGCTGACCTTGATCCTCATGCGCTGTGGGCTGCGGGTCGGCGATGCCTGCAACTTGGCCTTCGACTGCGTCATCCGGGACGCTGACGGCGCCGCCTACCTGCGCTACCTCAACCGGAAGATGAAGCGCGAGGCCCTGGTCCCGATCGACGAGGAAGTAGAGAACGAGATCATCGCCCAGCAGCATCGTGTTCTCCACCGCTGGCCCGGCGGCAGCCGGTGGCTGTTCCCAGCACCCCGGATGAACCCCGACGGCACGAGGCCGCTGACCACACACTCCTACCGCGGGCAGCTCGACCTCTGGCTGGAGCGGTGCGACGTGCGTGACGAACACGGTCGGGCAGTTCATCTGACACCCCATCAATGGCGCCACACTTTTGGAACCAGGCTGATCAACCGGGATGTCCCGCAGGAAGTCGTACGCGTCCTTCTCGATCGCTCTTCCGGCGAGATGACCGCCCACTATGCCCGGCTGCACGACACCACGGTCCGTCGGCACTGGGAGAAGGCCCGCAAGGTCAACATCAAGGGCGAGAAGGTCACCGTCGATCCCGAAGGCCCGCTGGCCGAGGCCACTTGGGCCAAGCAGCGGCTCGGCCGCGTGACCCAGGCCCTGCCCAATGGCTACTGCGGCCTGCCGGTTCAGAAGGTCTGTCCGCATGCCAATGCTTGCCTGACACGCCCGATGTTCGTCACCACCCCCGAGTTCCTGCCGCAGCACCGCGAGCAACAGCAGCAGTTGCTGCAGATCGTCTCCGCCGCCGAGGCCCGCGGCCAAGCGCGCGTGGTCGAGATGAATCGCCAAGTCCTCGGCAATCTGGAGAAGATCATCACCGGTCTGGAGTCCGATCCCGGGCAGTCGGAGGCGACCGCCGATGCGAGCTGACAACAGCCAGCACATCGTTGACGCCGCCCGCCGCCGCAGCGAGTACACCCGCGCCAAGGCATTCCAGGCCCTCCGCTCTCTCGACGAGGCGGGTGAGCTGGTCACCTTCGAGACCGTCGCGAAACACGCCGGCGTCTCTCGGTCCTGGCTCTATGCTCAGCCGGACCTGCGAGCGGAGATCGAGCGACTGCGGGCAATACACGGCCGCAACCCGGCATCGCCGATTCCCGCACGCCAGCGCACTTCCGATGGTTCCCTGCTGCGGCGACTCGAAGCTGCCAACGCCCGCATACGGCGCCTCACCGAGGAGAACCAGCAGCTTCGCGAGCAACTTGCCCGCGCTCTCGGCGAACGACGCGCCGCGACGACTCGAACAGGCCCACCCTGAACAGAGCGGGGCGTCAAGTAACCGAATGTTTGCATAACTTTTCAGTCGAAGTGCAGCGATGACGGCGGTCTTCTATCCTGAATAAGTGAGACCTAGATATGGTGCCCGGCTATTGACGAACGGACCTTAAATTCTTCTTTCGGGGAGAGCGAATGGACCCGACTTCGCCGCCCGGTGGTGGCATATTTTACAACATCGCTAAGGATGGCATGAGGTACCTCAATAAGCGTCGGCGTGAAATGGGAATTAAGCGCGCACGTACACGCTTCGAAAAGATGGAGGCCGCTCGCGCCAATCCTAATATCTATCGATTCCTGAAATGGCTATACAGTCAGGAGCCTGTACTGGAACGGTGCGGTGAGGTCTATCCTGTCGCCATTTACGAGGCGCCATACGATCAGCGCCGAGATGTGGAATCAATCCTCCTGGACCTCGCGGTTAGGGATTCAACTAAAGAGTGGCTGGTCCACAATGCAAAACATCGGAAGAATTTGGAGCTAGTTGGTCGAAATCTGCACAACCGCACAACCTTCACGATGCAGGAAATGGTCACCAATGGGCGACTGGGGTTGAAATGTAGTACTGGCTCTTACTTTGATGGGCTTGATACTTGTGACGTACTTGAGCGGGAACTATTGGAAAAGATATCCTATCTAGAAGGTTCAGACGAACGTTCCTTTGAGCGTTTCCTGCGGAAGCTGCCCCTACGCTCCAGACTTCACAGAGAAATCCAGGATCCACTTCGAAGCGGCTTCGGTCGAAGCGTCGCAGTGTCCATCTCAACTCTCATTGCATTCCATTATGACGGAGACACCCGCCTCATGATGCGTAAGCGCTCGCCGTTGACAGCTGCACACCCGAACCTCTTCCATGTGATTCCTTCCTTCATGTTCCAGCCAGCAACAACCGCACTGCGCGATGAATTCTCGGTAAGGAACAATATCTATCGAGAATACTTGGAGGAGTTGTTCGATAGAGCGGAACCCGAACAAGGGGCAGACGACCCGAGTTACTTCTACGGCGACGCGAATCTGAATTATCTCCAGAATCTGATGGCGCGAGGTGCGGCGGAGTTGTACTTGACGGGAGTTGCCGTGAACCTCCTCAGCCTTAGGCCGGACATCTGCACGCTTCTTCACGTCCGCACGGACGAGTGGTACCGGCACCACAGTGGCCGCTTTTCCGAGCAGGGGAAATTCCACCTGTGTGACGAATTTGCTTCAAGAATTGATTCGCTGGACGAAGACATACGTGGCGTCGTTTATCGATCCGTGGATGAGGAAGTCGTTACACACAACCCGATTCGGGCACATACTGTGGTTCCGCCAGGAGCGGGCGCTCTGTGGCTAGGAATTGACGCTCTTCGATCGGGTATTGTCCACTCTCCCGGTGAACCTTGACGACAACTGCTGCATCGTCGAGGTGTCCAGCGCTACTGGAAGCGCTGATTGGGTGCCCAACTATCCGTCAGACCATGAGCTTGTCCCCGCCAAGCAGGGAGCGAGCCATCCCAGGTCGGTAACGATCGGCCCGTATTCGAAGGGCGACGCGTGCCTCCCTACCGATGCGTCATGCACGCCACCGAGACGCAACCACACAGGTTACTGAGGTTGAACTCGCAGTGGCGGGCCGGTAGATCATCCGGCGCCCATGAGTAATCCGGTCTCGGTGAGGCAGCCGTCGATCAGCTCTGCCCGGT